>JBNKDB010000091.1:0-14503 GCA_050288045.1 Anaerolineales bacterium
CCGGGCTGCTTCAACGGCCGCGCTGGCGTTGACCACCGTCGCGGCGCGTGGGGATAGCGCCGCAGGGGAAGCGTTGGTTTCAAGTGCGTCCATCAACGCCCTCAAAGTGCTTTTGCGCGCGGCGACAACCGACATTGAAATCTACAAGGGCCAGGGGCATCTGGTGTTCAAGAGCGCGGCGGTGACCGCCTGGATCGGCCTGTTGAGCGTCTCCTACCCGGATTTCGGGCCGCTCTTCGCCCGCCAGTTCGCTTGTCCGGCGTGCAGCACGCGCGGGCATCTGCCGCAACAAGCGGCAAAGACCGTTACCTGCCAGCATTGCCAACAGGAGACCTCCGTCGATCAACTGGTGTTTCCAAAGCAGATCAGCGGCGTTACCGAAGCGGATACCCTCTCCAATGGACTCGCCAAGGCCATCCGGCACATCGCCATTGGCAATGGCGAGCGTGGTAAGAAGGGGGCTGCATCGGCCTACAACGCGGTCTTTGCCGTGCAGCCGGGCCAGATCGCCCTGACCTACCACACCGGGGCCTCCCAACCCAGCACCTACCGCTTTCCATTCAATACGGATGACGAACCCGACCTCCAGATCGGGTTCAACCTGCATGTGCTGGAAAAAGCCGTACATGGGGTCGAAAACGTGACCGGCGGGCAGCCGATCACACTGGGATTCACTGATGCGAAAGGCCAACTGGTGCTCCGCACCCAGACCAGCGAAGGTCCCTTCCTTGCTGTCGCCATGCCGGTGACGTTATGATGCCCCCACAAAACGAAATTGCCGATTTCATCCAACCCAGATTGCTCGGAGCACTGGTCGATCCCCAGTCGCATTTCGAGCGCGGCATTGCCTGCTACGGCCTGGCCGTGGATGCTGCCGGGATCATGGTTGCCGGTATCTTCGGCGGCCGCCAGGTGGTGATGGACAGGTTCTACCCCGAGGTGGATCTGGGATTACCGGCCTGTGTAAAGATCGCTGGGAAATATATTGACTTCCGCCTGGCCGGGGGCGATGGCTACAGACACTACCCGGACACTTATCCCGACCACACCGGCGACTTTCCGCTGTTTATCCTTCAAGAAGCATTGGCCGATTGCCCTCCGGCGCGCCTGGGCGAACAGGCGCATTTTTATACGCTGGGCCGGTTGGGCGCTTCGCAGCCCATCCTGGAAGTCTGGGCAAACCGGATGCAGGATCTCAACGCCTTACCCCTGGATCCAGCTTGGTATCCCCGGCTGTGGGATTTGCTGGTTTCCGAAGGTTGGGCCGCGCCGGTCAGCGTATACGGCGGATTGGGGCCGATCTGGGACGTTTTCATCGGCCGCCAGGACTGGCAGAACCTGGTCTTGGAACGAATAAAGCTGGGGGAGTTATCTTGAACGATAAAAGGAGTTGATTTTGCAATTCGATGCCCTCCAACGTATCTTCCACCCGGCCGGAGACCAGGGCCGCGCTTTGGTCACGCTGGTCGCTGCTCCCCAATACCTGGACAACCTGGCCGCCTTTGCGGCAAATGTGAACGTTGTCCCCATCGCGGTCACCCCGTCCAAAGCGATTGCCCAGAAAGCCATTCAAGCAGGGCTCAGTGTGGTGACGGGCAGTTTTCCACGTGATACGGAAGGCAGCCACCAGCAGTTCAGTCTGGTGATCGTACCGGGCCCGGTGATCCATGCCGACCCATTGGCCCCGGCCGATGCCGATTGGCAACATGCGCTGCACGCCGCCCCCTACCTGCAAACCGGCGGGATTTTGGCCTACTTTACATCCGCCGCCAGGTTGCGCGCCAATCCCCGCCGGTTGATCGCGCTGCTGCAAGGCTATACCGGCCTGCAGATCTGGCAGGTCAGCGCGGAGACGCTCCTGCTGGCCGGTGTGCGCCGGAGCCAGCGCGGCCAGGTCGCTCCAGAGCAACTGCAAACCTGGGTCACAGCGCTGCGCACCGGGAGGTTGGCGCGCCTGCCCACCGCCCCCAGCTACACGCTTCCCGCCGGTAAGGTCCGGAAGCCCTATTTCCGCTCGAAAACATTCGATCCGGTAAACATGGCAGCCCTGGTACAAAAACGGCCCTGGCACACGAAGGCGCTTTCGGTTGGCCTGTATGGTTGGCGCCAGCCAGAAATTCACCCCCTTATGCCGCTACGTGCCATGCATCTGGGGGCGGCGATCAGTGCCGGGGTACTGGGATCTGTGAAGGTGATTTCACCGCTGAGCGGGCATACCTGTATCATTCGCGGGCGTACGCTGCGCCGAATGACGGAAAGTCAAGAAGTGGCGCCAAGCAATTCTCTGGGCGGAGAAACCACTTCCTCAGCAGCCCAAGAAGTGATGGTCGCCGATTTCGTGACCGAAATCGCCATCCTCGACCTGAACGATGCCAGCCTAACAACCGTCGATCCAGCCCAGCCCACCGCCATGCGAGCCTTTCTGGAAGAGTTTGCGGAAGTGCTGGCCGCAAAGGCGGAAGAAACCTACGGCGTACGCTATAACCCCGTCACCACCCCATACTGGCAAACTTTCCAGCCCTATCTCACCGCCGTACTCGACCAACCCCTCGCCCGAAGCGGTAATAAACAACACAAGAATTTAAGCGGCACACCGGAACCTGCTTTGACCGTTCCCCAACGCCACCTGGTTGCCGGTGTCCTGTTGAAATTGTTGGGGCGAGCAGCAATGCTGCCTGCCCACCGCAACGCTACCCCCATCCAGCCGTTGCGCAGCTTCATCCTCTCCGGCCAGACCGCCACGGGCAAGACGATCATGGCGGTGCGGGTGTTGCTCGGATTGATCGTTGCCGATAAACACAAGACTGGCCGCCGTATCGGCGCCAGGGGGTGGCCGCTCTCTGTATTCGTCACCACCCTGGCGAACCTGGCACACGTCGCAGCCGAAGTGCGCGCGGCCGCGCCCTGGCTGCAGCCGCGCGTCATTCGCAACCACCGCGACCTGTATGCCGCCCTGGCAGAGGCGCAATATGCCCCCGCCCCGCTTGTACTCGTGATCAGCCGGACTGCGCTGCGCCAGGCACAGACCATCATTCCGGCTTTCAACTGGATGACGCCACGCACGGAACTTAGCGAGCATGGCGAACACCTGCCGCGCGTGGCCTGCCCCACCTGTGGGGTCCAGATCACGGTGCGTAAACGCCTCGGGGAAGACTGGGATCCGGACAGTCTGTTATCCGGCAAGTTGGCCCAGCGCGGCCAGCGCTGTAATGCCTGCGGCGCGCCGCTCTGGCAGGAAACCGGCAAGCAATATGCCCTGGCGTTGAGCTTGCGGCGCGAATGTAGAAAACGCGGCCTGCGCGTGATTGGGGCGATCTTCGATGAAGTTCACGAAGACGCCCGGCATTCCAACCAGGGGCAGAGCATGGCCTGGTTAGCCGACCTGGCCGAATACAGCTTGGGGATGAGCGGCACGATCTATGGCGGGGTGACCTCATCGATCTTCTACCTGCTTTTCCGGCTGCTGCCAAACTTCCGCCGGACCTGGGAACACGGTGAACTGGATGCCTTCATCCAACGCTACGGCAACTGGCGCAAACGCCGCCGGGAAGATGGCCAATGGGGACAGCGGGTCGAACTTCCCGGCATCTCTCCGGAATTGATCGCCATGCTCTTGAACCATGTCGTTACCCTGACGCAGGCCGATGTGGGCCTGCCTATGCCACCGCGCGTCGATCTCCCGGTTCGGATCGAGCCAGACTCACGAGAACAAACCGCCCTGCAAGCCATCGTCGCAGACTTCAAAGCCAAGCTGGTCATCGAAGGTGACGCCCAACAACAACGCGTCCAGGCCGACCCGGCCGCCCTCCAGCGCCTGTACGTCGCCCCGGTTGGCCTGCACCGCAAGGAACTGGCACCCTGGTCACCGGCCTGGCGTTGCCCAACATGCGGCCGCCATCAATTCGGCGCCGATCCCTGCAGGCACACATGGCACCTGGGCGCAGAAAGCTGGGCGGAACTCCCCCCAGAACAACGCACCAAGCTGGTTGAACCTGAATTCGACCCCGTCTGGCGTTCTGCCAAAGAAGCCGCCCTCATCGAGTTGGTGCAACAGGAGAAGGCTGCCGGACGGACTGTGCTGGTCTATGCCTTCCACACCGGCACATTCGGGATCGACGCGCGCATTGCCCATGTGCTGACGGAAGCAGGGTTCAATACGGTCAATACCGCCGCCATATCCAGCGAGCGCCTGGTATCCGTGATCAACCGCGGCGCATACACCGCAACGGATGTCTTCATTGCTAACCCGGCCCGGGTGGGCACCGGCACCAACCTGCTGGGGACGCCCACCCAGATCTGGTATCAACCGATCTACCAGGCCACACTGTGTATGCAAGCCAGCGCGCGCGCCGACCGGCCGGAACAAACCCAGGCAGTGCGCAATATCTACATGGTAAACACCCATTCCGCCGAAATGGCCATCCTGGCACGTTGTATGGAAAAGATCATCACCATCCATCTGGTCGGTGGGATCGAGTACGGCGGCATGGCGGCCGTACTGGACACCGTGGGGCACAACCAATCCTTCACTGAAACCATGATCGCTTACGTCAGCCAGCACGTGCAAACCGACCTATCAGCCCTCTTCCAGATCGCCAACCAGCAGGAAAGCGCCCGCCGTCCTGTCCTGGCTCACGCCCACAGTAAATCGACCACAGCGGAGCGACCTCATCCGGTTGCACCACTCGACCTATCAGGCGCGCGGCAACTGGCCTTGTTTGGTGGTCAGGGTGCTTAGCGCAAGCTTTTCCGGCGGTGCGCGATGAGCACCGTTACCTGGCATTTTCCCGATGACCTCGCCTCTGCTTTGGGGCTGCCGCGCCATCCCAACCAGACCTATACCTTGAGCCCGCTTGAGTTTGCCGGCCGCTTTACCCAATTCCTGGGCACCGCGGAACCCCTAGAGGACATCGAGCGCGATCTGCTCCTCATCCCCTTGGCGCTGGCCGCCGCCCGGGCGGTGGAAGCCAAAGCCAACAGTTCGCCAAAATGGCTGTGCCCGCTGCAAACCATCGCCTGGCAATATGGCTTGTTTGCTTTTCTTTCTAATTGCGAACCGCAAGCTGTGAAACCAGAGGAGATCGGTCAATGGGCAATCTGCCTGTTCTATACCTACTTCAGCCGCCTTTACTTGGACTTTGGCGAGTTATGGTTCGATCCCGCGGCGGCCTGGGGATGGTCCCAGGTGATGAAGCCCGGGCATTATGAAAACCTGGCGTTGACCATCGATCCCTTGCGCGCCGACCCTGCCGGAAAGCCCAAAACGCAGCCGCGTCTTTGGCATGCCGCCCTGGCCGTATATCAGCGCTGGTATACCCAAGCACTCCCAGAACCTGGCAAGTAATCTGATCCAAATTACTTGCCCGATCAAGCCGCACCGCGGGTCAACGCGGGCAGCCAAAAGCCAATCCCTCAGGAGGTAACCCTGACCACCAAACCGTTCACCGAATATCCGCTGGCCCTTTCCGCCGTCTGCCAGCTAGACGGCACATTGCACATCATGCTCAGCCTGGAAGGAGCAGAAGCGGTCAAGCCCGTCGCCCGCAGTTTGAATGCCAGCGATGACGGCCAATGGCCGTTTGCCCAAATCCCAGAAGTGCTTCCCCCGATGGTTTCAACCCTCCAAGACCACTACATGCGCTCGCAGCAAGCAGCGGCCGCCGCCCAGAAAAAACGCAAAAAAGCCAAATCCAAACGCCCAGCTGCAAAACCACATAAGAAAGCGGAAGAATCAGCCGCCCCTGCACAAGCCGAACCTTCAGCTCATACTGAAAACGCGGGAATAAGCGTTACTGCCCAACCACCCCAGTCCGAGAATCCCGGACAGGTCACCCTGTTTGACGGCATCGAATTCTAAGGAGATACGATGATCATTGTGAAATTACCCCACGGCACCGATTTGGAACTTCCGGATATCGCCCAGGATATCCCTCCCGACGCGCTGCTTACCTTATTGCGCGCTCAGCAGGGCAACAACCCGGCTTTGAAAATGGCGGTCTTCGATCAGGAAGAAAACGACGAAAGTGGCAATCGCATCATCAGGCTCAAAACCAATGCCGGACGCAAAGGCTGAATGCATCACGGCATTGCTTACGGCACTGGCCAGTCTGCCCATGGATGCCCGCGGACAAACACTCCAGGAAGTATTCGCCGGGGATCAAGGCAGTAATCCGGATTGCCAAGTGCTTGGCGGCTACCGTCTCACGCGCCGCCAGCTTGAAATCCTCCTGGCGTTGCGTACTGAGGCCAGGGAAACAGTCGAGTTCGTGAATTGCCTGCAACAAGTCAAATCCAGTCCAGCAGGGTGGGATGATGTCGCGTTCCTATAACCAACTGGCAAGGATTGGTGAGGAAATCCTGCGCGTGCTAGCTGCGGCCGAACAAATGCTGCCGGGAGATCAACGCCCAGCAGCCGACGCGCCTTTAACCGACCAAAGACTGGGCGAGGTCTATCTGGACCTCGCCTTGACAGCCGAAACCCAGGCGTTGGAACCACTCCTGGGTTTCAACTTACCCGACTCCTATGCCGGGCTATTGGAAGCTATTACATCAGACACGCGTGCATCCCAACTTACCGAGACCATTCAATGGCTGCAAAGCACCAACCTGGAGGTCGCTTTGGATGTCCTCACGATCTACCCGGCAGCTTTGATATACGACGACCTGGAATGGTTTCTCTTTGATGGCCCCGAAGCCTTGATGGCGATTTGCATGAGTTCGGAGACCTGGGCACTGTTCGATGATTTCTCCGATAGCCCGGCAAATGAATCCGGATTGGATGGCCCGGCACTTTCACCCGCACATGCTCTAGGCGCCGCCCTGGCCCAGTGTAGTTTCGGTTTCCTGCCCGAGGAGGAACAACTCGCAGGCATGGTGACCACAAACCCGTTCCTGGCCTTCCTGTCCATCTATTTCATGCTCCCCGGTCACGATCAGAATCCCCTGCTGGGCATGCTCGAACGTGGTGAGGATACCAGCTACCTGGACGTTCCCTGGGAACGCGCACAGGCGGTGATCGTCGATGGGTTACGGACTTACAACCGCATCTGCAACATCCTACCCAACGCGGCACAGTTGCAAGATGTGGGCTGGTTGTTCCAGCAAATTGTGGCGGTTTTCGGCTATGCTTGAGTCTCCGTTGAATTACGAGGCGCTTCTTGAGAGGACCAAGGCGGTTGCCGCTTTGTTAAACGGCGGCGACCACCTTTGCCCAGACATCTTGCCGAGCGCGAACGATGTCCTCGATGACACTGTGTTATTGACAGTATACGCGCGCCTGACTCAGCATTTGCCAGACCGAAAGATATACTCAGTGCCAGTTGAAGCATGCCTAAGGTTGCTGAAAGCGGGAGATCAGACTGCCTTGCTGCAATTCCTTCACGATTGGGACTATCAACCCTTCTATGGCATTGAAATCGCCCCGCTGCGCTACCCACATGAGATACTCGGTGATTTCCTGTATGGGGATAATTATTGGGGCGCGCTGGTGATGAGTTGTGCTGGCGAGTTAAGCAACGGCTTTGGATGGGAAATCGTGGAAGATATCGCTGCGCTCGCTTTTGAGCCCATCCACACCCTGGCCGCCGCGCTGTCCCCTTTAGTGGACTGGGACGCAGCTCTGGAGCATATCGCCGCACATCCCAAACAAGCGTCCCGTTATCCACTCGCTGCCGCGCTGGCAGTGATGTTTTTCGTATCCGAGGAAGGGGAAGATCCCTTCCTCGGGCAGCTTTTCAGTGACGATTTATCCATCACGTTCCCATGGCAAGAATTGCCACGCCTGGAGAATCATCGAGCACGCGCCGAACACCTTGAAGATGCTGTACCCTGGGAAGAAGATAACCATGGGCTTTCCTGGTTATTCTCCCAGGTGCTCAAAACACAAAAACTGACGGAGGTGATATGCAAATCAAAGAAGTCCTGATCCGCTGTAACACATCTCTTCCCCTCCCAGAAATTACCGTAGTCACCGGAGCATCCCGGCGCACTTTCTTCACCACGCCGGGCGACTTGCGCGGGGTGCTCCTGGAAAATTTACATGCGGACGTACCGGAGTTGATCTATCTCCCACCCGGTCTACTGTACACGGATTTGCAAACGACCGCAGTCTGGTGGCGGCCTCCAACAGTCCAAACCATCACCGTGGAGTTTACCGTACGAAAGGCTGAAATCTTACATGTTCCCCTGCCTGGATTACTGATGAGCATTAACACTGACGGGGAGCGCATGGTATGTGCAACAAAGGGCAGCACCCGTCCACAACCGGATGATCCGATCTGGTATGCACCCCTGCCAAACTTGAACACAAGCCACAGGGTATGCGCGGCTGGGGGCGATCAAGAAAAATTGGCTGTTGCCGGTCTCTTTGATGAGCAAAGCTTGTGGGAGATTTACCGGGAATCGACTTTCACCGCGCATTCGGTTACTGGAAAATCACATCGTTATCCCGATGATATTCGTTTGCTGTTGGCCGAGATTGCCGGGCAATCCGAGTTTCCTGAAGCTGATTTACAGCCAGCGAATAGCACAGTTACGCTGTTTGTTGGCGACGATTAAGGTTCTATTCTCTATCAAGTCGATCCTTGCAAGATTTTTGAGTAATTGAAATTATTCTAATTTGAATTACTCAAAGGAAAATCAGCCTACATAAAAGCCAAAACGCTGCTTGTCCAATATAGCAAACCCAACGAAAAACACAAAAAATGATATACTTACAGTGTAAATACAGGAGGCCCTATGTTACGGAAACTATTTAAAACAGGTAATAGTGTAGTTGTTTCTCTTCCAAAAGATTTCATTGAACCTCTAGGCGTTTCTGAGGGGGCGGATGTGTCCATTGAACTTGATCGTGAAAACAAGCGAATCATTATCCAGCCAGCCAAGCAGCCAATTGCAGGCAGCATCAGCGAAGACTTTTCACGCCAAGTAGCCGATTTCATCGAAGAATACCGCCCTGCCCTAGAAGCACTCGCAAGTAATGATATACCTCAATCCTGAGCAGGTGCTATTTATCCATGCCCGCTTGATCGCTGAAACCGGGGGAGAGCATGGCTTAAGAGATCTGGGTTTATTGCAATCAGCCGTCAATCGTCCTCAAGCAACCTTTGATGGAAAAGACTTGTATCTAGATATTTTCCAAAAAGCGGCGGCATTAATGGAATCTCTGGTAAATAATCACCCATTTATTGATGGAAATAAACGTACAGGTATCACATCGGCTGCATTGTTTATTCAGATTAATGGTTTTTACCTGACCGCATCTAATCGGGAGGTTGAATCCTTTACATATTCAGTCGCTTCAGGACAACATTCCTTTGAACAAATTGCAAATTGGCTACAAAAATATAGCAAGCCTCAACAAGATTGAACGTTTTCTTTTTTAATGATTAACCCCATCTAGAACTTGTCAAAAATGCACTCACTTGTACATCTCAGTGAGTGCATTGTATTTATAAACTCCTATCCTAATAACCGATTTCAATTTGGGGGAAATTGAACGATCGCATACCTCATAACCAACTTTCCCAAAACCAAAGGAGGAAAGGCGCTTCCCGTAGAAATAGCGTATCTGCGCCGAAATTTCGTTGACAACGGCAACTACCAATCCCCTCGTATTCGCGCCCAGTCGCACGGCCGATCTGGCTGGTTCTTGCTGGAATCTCTATCTAGTTGGCTGTGGCGGCACCGGCTCATGGCTGGCACACCATCTCGCACGGCTATACGCAACCAAGCGCGTTGCAACTGAACGTATTCATTCGGTCACATTGATTGACAACGATATCGTGGAAAAGCGCAACCTTGGACGTCAGCTCTTCAGTCCAGGTGACCTCAGCAAGCCAAAAGCTGAAGTTTTGGCCCGGCGTTACAACGCCATCTACGGCACGTCATTCGCCTACGCCGCACATCGCATCAAGCAGAAAGATATTGGTTCTGACGGCTTGATTCCTGCGAGCAGATTCAATCGACCGAGCCTGATCCTTGGCGCAGTCGACAACGGTCCAACACGCCGCGCCATTCACGAAGCAGTAACTGATCCCCAAAATCAATCCGCGCGCGGTGCCATCTATTGGCTCGACACCGGCAATTGGGCTGAGCGCGGTCAGGTCATCTGGGGCAACAGCGCCAACCTCGAAGAAATCCATGCTACAACACAAGCCGTAGGTGTATGCGAATATCTCCCCTACCCCACCCTGGTGTTTCCAGAACTAATGAAAAAAGAATCACAAAGAACTGGGGGGTGCGCCGTGTTACAGGAAACCAACCAGCAATCGCTAAACATCAACGCCTTCGTCGCCCTGGCAGCTATCGAAATGCTGGTGAATTTTTTAGAAGGCACGTTATCCACACACTATGTCTTCGTTGATTTGAAGCATTTGGAAATGTCCAGCCAGCCAATCACCCCTTCCTACATAGCTAATCTGCTAGCCGAAAGGAGTAATCATAAACGTTAACCTATATTCTGGAAAAATTGGCCGCCGGATCTTCCACGTCCGCATCTGCGTCGATGATCATACCCCCAACCAGTTGGCGGCAATCGCCAATGCCCGGGTTGAATGTACCTGCCCGGATTTTAGCGCGCGCCAACCTTGTAAGCACGTGCGCGCAACCGAAGTTCGCTTTTTGCAATGGCAAAGCGCGCAAACGCGCCTGGCGACCCGCGCCCTATTGGGCAAATCATCGTTGAAGAACTTGACGAACGCCCTTGAAATCCAATTAGGTATCTCCCTGGCAGAAACCACCCTGATTCCCCTGCCGGAGGGAGCAATCGCCTTGCAGTGGGATCCGGGACCGGCACAAACGCATTCGCTGACCTGTGGTTGGGGCACTGGCGGTCAATGCGTTTATATTTCCCGCCAGTGGCCGGAAGTTGGCAGATTACACCTGTTGCTGCAAGATACCAACACACTGGTCTGGGACGGGGCGTTATCCTGTAGTTTATACTTCACACACCCCTACCCAACCTTACCTCCCGATATATTCCAACACGATGTCCCGCAACCAGATCAGATTCGCAAATTTACGCCTAAAGGGACTGGCGCCGGACTGATCAATTTACTGGGGGATGAATCCCATTTGGGAAAAGCGCACAATATACCCGCATTGGATGAAACTCGAGCTAATGCCTGGGCGCGCTTCTGGGCAGCCATGCTTGGATTACAACTGATCGGAAACGGCTGGAGCGGCAAGGGCGCCTATTTGCCGGAATGGCAGGTAGATGCGCAACCAATCGGTGGTTTGGCCTTTAACCTGGCGCGCGGCCAGATAAAAGCAATCCCCGCATCCGAAATTGAGCTTTACTCCGCCGGTGTTCCTGCGCCCTATCAAACACAAATCGGGCATGTGCACCTGCCGTGGAGCGCGGACCATGTTGCCGACCTGGCGTACCAATTTATCGTCCGGCATCGTAATAATCCGACTCTGAATCGCTCAGAAGATTTGGTTATCTTGGCCACCAATTTTTGGGATGCTCCAGCGGCACCCTCTGACGAACGGCAAATCGGTCTGGCATGTATCGCCGCCTACCTGCAGCGCATGGGGCACGCCGCCAATGTCCACGTGTGGCACGGTAACTGGCATCAGCGCTTGGGGGAATTGGCCAGGATCGCGCCGGTTTCCGATACCGGCGGCGGGTTTGACCTGGCCCCACAAGCCTGGGTAACCTTGGCACGCGAGGTGCTGCCACCTGTGCTGCATGGTGAGCATCTCGATACTAAAAAACTGTCCCAACTGGATCTGGGGCCAGAATGGCCTCGAATGTTGCCGCCTGTGCAGGAGTGAATATCTATTGAAAAGATTGTCTGGTTTAGAAGAACTGGTATTCCTTGGACACGAACTAGACTGCGGCCAGAGTGCCCCCTGTGTGCTTGAAGCACCTGAACTACTGGCATACGCCACCCGCCACCTGGATATCCAAATCACCACCTCACGGGTGGCCGAAGAAATAACCACATTCCTACCTGAACCACAAACCCACCAACAGGCTCCTCTGGGAGTTTTCCGTCAGGAAGGAACGAATATTTATCACCCCATCACTGTCGGGCGAATTGCTGCCGGCGTGACGCGCGTCTCGCAAGGAGATTTTGCACAACTGACCGCTACCCTGGAAGCAGATGACTTTGGCCCGGTGCAGGTTACGCAGTACGCCGACGGAGATTTACTGCGTTTTTACCTCCATCACTCACCATGCGGTCCGGTGGTCTTACTCGAAGTCTTGACGCAAACTCTGGTAGGCGATCTCGTGCCCCCACGCATTGCCCTAAATCCATTTGGCACAGCCGGATTTAACGATTACCTCCTGTGCATCTTCGAAACTGGCGGTTTTTTCTGGGCCTTAACAGAAGGGCGCCGCGCCGTGATCCTATCCACCATCCGGCCCTATTACGCTCCGCTCGTGCAGGCCGTACACCAAGCCAGCGCGCAGGCCAACGTAGCGCAACGAGACTTCCCGAAGGCGCTGGCGTACGTTCGAAAATCCTTACAAGACAAAAACTAGACCCCAATTCGGCTGTCTAGCAGATAAGGAGGAAACATGGGTTGGGTCTATACTTCCCGGCCGCAAGGTTTGAGCCACAAAGCATTCTTCTCTGCGCGCGCAGATGGTCCCAATCAACGCATCCTGGCTGCCTCCAGTCGGGGATTCGATCTGGTCTATTTTGCCTACGAATTCGACGCAATCTCCGGTATCCGCTCGCGAGCGGTGATCTGTTTCGGGGCGCGCACCAATTGGGTGCCAAACGATGTGCGCTTTAACTTTGGTTATAAGGACCTTGGGGAAAGCGACTTGCCGCCAGAGTGCCCGGAAAAGATCTTGAAACTTCTGACTGCACCGGAGACATACTACACGGACCCACAATCACTGGCGCGCGTGACCGCCTGGCGACAGGCTTGCTGGGACAATATCAAGCGGCGCAGAAGCCGTCACCCACTTTCAAAAACCGCCATTGTTATCCTCCCCAATGGCGCAAACTTCAATGGAGAAATCTTGCACGCCTTGCAGGTGAATGTACCACCACCGCGTTTGGAATTCGTGCGCCCCTCACAGACTGGAAAACATGCGCGCAGGTATCGTTTGCGGCGGCATACACTCGACAACGCCCTGGTCTTTCCTCCCGGAACGGATTGGATCACCATCCTCCAAAACATGCAAATCGACTCACCCCAGCTCGCGCTGGCGCTGAGTGAACGCGCACAGCATATCAATATAAGCCAATCGACACCATAACCCAAGCGCAGGTGGGTTGAGGGGTATCCGGTATTTGCCTGATACCCCTTTCTTTCACTTTATCCTATTGTATAGTTATGAGCATCAACCGCGCCCTGTGGCTGCCAGTCTTGCTTGCCATGGCTTTCAGATTATATTTTCATCCTATAAATATTTTTGGCAGCACCGCCCTGATCGAAACGGGGAAAACGGCTCTTTTTTCGTTTAAGAAGCAAGCTGTTTTCCACCATGAAGCGTCACCCATTCACAAGTCCCCCAAGCCACCTGCGCCAGAGAAAAATAGCGATCAAGAGCACATCCATCCAAATAGTAAATGGGCACACAATGCGATTGACGATGTGTCTTCTCCTGAAATGCATTCCGACGATACACAATTCCTAAAAATTACACCTACCCCAGGTGAGATCCCTTTCGTGGGGATTGGCCATGAATATGTTTCTTTTGCCTGTGTCCTCCCAGCAGCCTATCTCACCGACTGCTACGGCACGCCGCGCGGGCCAGGAAATCGGGACCACCGGGGCTACGACTATGCCATGGCCCTGGGAATTGAAACCTGGCCGATATACACGCCATTGGGTGGTGTGGTCACTTATACTGGTAATGATCTCCTATTAGGGAACCTGCTGGTTGTGGAAAGCGCCGGTTATCAATGGCACTTAGGCCATAACGCTGAGATCGTCGTTTCGCCAGGACAGGTAATAAAAGCTGGTGATCTGGTTGCTTATGCCGGTAATTCAGGCGACTCGACATTCCCCCATGCCCACAGCGAGTTTAGGCGATGTTGGCCGGAAAGCGGTTTATGCATCCCTATTGATCCCCTTGAGGTTTGGTTACCCGGACAAACCACGTTTTGTGATTGGGAAGCCGGTCAGGTGATTTCTTATACCCTGTATAGCGGTGAAAGGTTGACTTGTGGGGCTGGAGTTAACGGGTTTCAAATCGTGCCATAACCGTCCAAGAAAGACAAATATAGTCAAATTATAGAGTAGTTATTCTAGTCACTGTCACAAAGTTGGCGGGTTATTCGAATTAGGTGTTTTAAACCACCAGATACGCCGGTTTTGTAGCTTATGGAACCCCTGCCTGTGGTGGTTTAAAATTCGCCAACCGGATTTGTGACAGTGTCAAAATGCGTAGATTATCAACTACCCCATTGCAAGCAATGGGGTTTGCAGGTAGCTATGCAGCTCCCGCGTCCGCCTGGTTGATGAGCAGGCCAGCAGCCAATGACACATTGACCGCTGCGTTATGGTCAGCATGGGCAGAGAAACCACACTCGAC
>JBNKDB010000092.1:0-2531 GCA_050288045.1 Anaerolineales bacterium
GTAACCATACAAAGACAACCCTCAAACGGCGCGACTTCCTGAAAATCCTGGCGGCTACCGGCGCAACCACCGTCGGTGGATACGCCCTCTACGAATTCTCCCCCTGGCTGGATTACGAACAGCAGGCCGAAAATACCTGGCAGCAGGCAGAAAATGCGGCCAACACCCCCGCCGCAATGCGCGCTCTGGTACATGCTGCTACCCTGGCGGCCAACGGGCACAACACCCAACCCTGGCAATTCGCCATCCGGGATAATGTAATTGAAATCCACCCTGATAACAGCCGTCACTTGCCGGTCGTCGATCCCCACGACCGCGAACTGTGGATCAGCCTGGGCTGCGCGCTGGAAAATTTACTGGTCGCTGCTCGCACTCTTGGCTATGCGCAAGAAGTCAGTTACCCCGAGAGCAATGATTTCATCCGCGTGCAGTTGGCCGCCGACACACCCCAAACAGACGCTTTGTTCGCCGCCATCCCCGAACGCCAAAACACGCGCTCGGCATATGATGGTCAGGCCATCCCTGTTGCAGACCTTGGCCAGATTCAGGCCGTGCCGCTCGAACCGGGTGTGGAATTACGTTTTGTAACCAACCCCACCGACCTGGAAACTGTGCTGGAATACGTCAATCAGGGCAACCTGCAACAATACGCCGATGAAGCTTTCGTGGATGAGTTGATCGAATGGCTGCGCTTCAACAAGCGCGAGGCCCTGGCCGCGTTGGATGGGCTGTTCACATGCCGTTCGAGCAACCCGGCAGTGCCGCGTTGGTTGGGGCAGGCTTTCGTAGCCGGGACAAAGCCGCAGCAGCAGGCTGACGCCGATGCTGAAAAACTGTGCAGTTCTTCCGGCGCGCTGGTGATCGCCTCACAGGCAGATGAAAAGTCTACCTGGGTGCGCACCGGCCAGGTCTACGAGCGTCTGGCGCTGCAAATGACTGCCCTGGGAATCAAGTCCGCTTTCCTCAACCAACCTATCGAAGTCGCCGAGTTGCGCAGCCAGTTCCAAAGCGCGCTCGGGTTGGACAACGCTCTGCCGCAGTTGCTGGTGCGCTTCGGCTACGCCCCCGCTATGCCGCGTTCCCTGCGCCGACCGGTGGAAGAAGTTCTTCTATAAAATCATATCGGCAGTTCGGCATTCAGCCAGGCTACCTGACAAATACGAGAATCGAGATACGTGATTCGATGCTCGTATTTCAATTCACGCAAAAACAATTGTCTGATATAAAAATTTCGGTGGAATAGTTAACGCTTCGGAAGCTGAAAAGCCAGGGAAAATGGTATAGTATCTTCATGCGCTATCGCCAGATCATCCTTCTTCTGATCGCCGTTTTATTGGCGGGTTGCAAAAGTGCGCCACCGGATATAGCCACTTATAAATTTCCGACCTCCATCGATCCGGCCAGGCGCTATCTGTTCTACCTGCATGGCAGGATCATCGAAGACCAGGGTATTCCGGCAGTCAGCCCTGACTACGGGGAATATGAGTACGCCGCCATTCTGGAGAAACTGGCAAGCCATGATTTCGTCGTAATCAGCGAGCCACGCGGGACAAATACAGATGTAGAAACATATGCCCAAAAAGTCATCGGGCAGATCGACCGCCTGCTTGCAGCCAATGTGCCCCCGGAATCGATCACCGTCGTAGGCGCATCCAAAGGGGCCAGCATTGCGATCCATATTTCTTACTATCTAAAAAACGATAAGGTGAACTTCGTACTTCTGGCGATCTGCAATGGTAACTTGGTCGAACAATTGCAGGGAAATCAAGTGTACCTCTATGGCAATGTTCTCTCGATCTACGATTACGCCGATGATGAATATGCCGGTTCGTGTACGAACTTATTCGCGTCTTCAAAGGAAAATGGCGGGCTAACAGGGTACGATGAAATTGTGCTCGACATTGGCACGGGCCACGGCATCCTTTACCAACCCCTGGACGAATGGGTATTGCCTACCGTGCAATGGGCAAATGATGCTGCCCGTTGAAAGACGATTTATATAACCCTGCCACCTAACTAATCCTCCAATTTAAGATACAATCAAACCAGATAAAGTTAATAGTAAGCACAAATAGAACCAACTTTCACGACCTGGCAAGGCAAAGAGGAATAACTATGAAAAACACCATTCTGCGCACCAACGCAATTCCTATATATGGCTTTTTGAGTTTCATTAACGCCCACCATCCCCAACCTGAAACACCGCAGCGCGGTAAAATTCTGGATTGTGGCGCAGGAGGAGTACTTCCTCCGCTTGCCCTATTCCATCAACACGGATTCGAGACCTGGGGAATTGACATCTCAGATGAACAGCTAGGCCGGGCAAAACAATACGGCGAGCAGCAGGGCATCCCCTTACAGCTGCGCGCAGGTGACATGCGCTGTATTCCCTTTGCGGATGAAAATTTCGATTATGTATACGAACACTACTCGATGTGCCACTTGAGCAAACAGGATACGGCGCTGGCGATTGGCGAAATGTACCGGGTCCTAAAACCGCAAGGGTTGTGCTTTCTTGGTGTCATCTCAAC
>JBNKDB010000093.1:0-1854 GCA_050288045.1 Anaerolineales bacterium
GGCGGCCTGGGATTATGGTGGGGCGGGTTGGACCTGCGCTGATATGGCCTTTTAATCTGGAAAGTAGTATAAATAGATAGCAGCGAAGTGATGAAGAATCGAGATGAGGATAATATGGAAACAAAGATCAAGGTGCAAATAGGCGCATGTGCTCGCATCCCTACTGAAGAAGGCGAATTTGTGCTTTGTTTGTATAAAAATGACCAGGATGATAAAGAGCACCTGGCGTTCATTATGGGGGATGTATATGGGAAAGAAGATGTTCTGGTGCGGGTGCATTCGGAATGTTTTACCGGTGATGTGTTAGGTTCCAAGCGCTGTGATTGTGGTGAACAACTAGCGTTGGCCAAAAAGATCATCGCCGAGGCGGGCACCGGTATTTTGCTGTATATGCGCCAGGAAGGACGCGGGATTGGCCTGTATGACAAACTGCGGGCTTACAATTTGCAAGACGAGGGTTACGATACGGTCGATGCCAACCTATTGTTAGGACATCAAGAAGATGAACGCGACTATACGATTGCGGCTCAAATATTGAAAGACCTGGAAGTCGAATCGATTCGCTTGATTACCAATAACCCCGATAAGATCGAGAATTTGAAACGTTTGGGGGTTAACGTTGCCGGGCGTGTCGAACTTGAACCAACGATCACCCCGGAAAACGAGCGTTACCTGGCCACCAAAGTCGAACGCATGAATCATCTCTTGAACTTATCCTTGTTTGAAGAGGAAGGGGCCGACCCTACTAATGGATCTGGCAAGTGAGATCGTCGAGCGGGCGAATGAACACTTTCTTTGTAGCCATAAGCCTTTAGTTACGCTGACCTACGCCCAAAGCCTGGATGGTAGCATCACCGCCTGGCGGGGAATCCCATTGGCGATCAGTGGAGCGGAATCTTATGTGCTCACGCACGGTTTACGGGGCGTGCACGATTGCATCCTGGTGGGGATCGGTACGGTGCTGGCGGATAATCCGCGTCTGACCTGCCGGAAAGAAAACGGCAAAGACCCGCAGCCCGTCGTTCTGGACAGCCAACTGAGATTTCCCTTGGATGCTGTGATGCTGGATAATCCACTGAAACCGTGGATCTTCACAAGTGGTGAGATTGACCAGGAAAAGCGAAAACTGTTGGAGGATGCCGGGGCGCGCGTGATCCCTATGGAAGCGGATGCGCATGGCCGCGTATCGCTGGAAGCTTTGCTGGATTGTTTGGGAAGTATGGGTATCAAGAGTGTCATGGTCGAGGGTGGTGCGCGTGTGATTACCAATTTTATTTCGCATCGCCTGGCCGACCAATTGGTGCTGACGGTAGCGCCGATCTTTGTGGGTGGCTTGCAGGCTTTTGAGAGCCGCCAATTGTTAGAGCAGACCGACCCGCCAGACCCGAATACGTTCTTGCGATTGAAAGAAATGAAATTTGCGCAATATGGGGATGACCTGGTTTTGTGGGGGCAACTGGCGCCGGAGTGCGTATGAAGCGCCACAGCCTCTTTTTTGTAGCCGAACGAACCATTGAAATTATTGAAGCAGAGGTTCCGGCGCTCGAGCCCAGGCAGGTGCTGGTGCGCGCGATCTATTCGGCGATCAGCCCAGGGACGGAAATGCTGGTCTATCGCGGGCAGGCTCCCCAGGAGATGGCGGCTGATGAGAGCATCGCTGCATTGGCCGGAGAGTTGGCATACCCGCTCAAATATGGTTACGCAACAGTGGGCGAGGTGGTCGAACTTGGGGCTGGTGTCGATGCCGCTTGGCTTGGAAGGCAGGTATTTGCTTTCAATCCCCACGAAAGCTATTTTGTCGCTCAATCTGAACAGTTGATGATTGTTCCAGAAGGTATCACGCTCGAAGATGCC
>JBNKDB010000094.1:0-2883 GCA_050288045.1 Anaerolineales bacterium
GCGCTACCACCCGGGCGATTGCCGAAGCTGCCGGTGTGAACGAAGTAACCCTCTTCCGCCATTTCGGAAGCAAACGCAACCTGCTGCGTGAATTGGTGCAAACCCATTCTGCCATTCCCGATTTCATCGAACTGGTGGAAAAGCGCCTGGGTGACGATTATCGCCAGGATTTGACCGTGCTAGGGACGGCTTTTTTTCGGGCGCTGACCGAGCGTCGTAATGCCTTACGCTTGATGCTGTGTGAAGCCGATGAGGTGCCGGAGGTGCGCGCGGTCATGGCACAAATCCCTGCACAGCTACGCCAATTGACCACGCGCTATATTCAAGGGCACATCGATGCCGGAATGGTGCGTGACCTGGGCGCGGAGCAAATGGCTCAGGCCTTCCTGGGGATGTTCTTCGCCTACATTGTCGGCTCGAATATGCTCGATTCGCCCGCCGTACCGGACGCTACCCCTGAAGACTTGACCACTGTGTTCGTGGATATCTTTATCCAGGGTACGTTAGCGAAACCGGGGTAATGGGTTTACAAGGAGAAAATTGTGCAGCAAACCAAAGTATTGAACTTGAGAACATGGCGGTTGGAACAGATCGTGCTGGCCGCTTTCATTATTTACCTGACCATCCACCTGCTCGATGAGGCGGCGTTTGGCTTTGCGCCCTGGGCAGAAATGCGTTGGGGCATTCCAAACTATACCGTGCCGCGTTGGCTGTTGCACAATGTGTATTTTGCGGCGGCCCAATTGATCGGCTATCTGGTCTATCGTCGGGATACGCATAAGTACGCCTACCTGGGTTTGGGCATTTTGGTCTGGGGGGTGATTAACAGCCTCAACCACCTGGTCTTTTCGTTGATCTTTTTGGAATATTCGCCCGGGTTGGTCACCGGTTTCAGTTTTATCTTCCTGGCGCTGCTTGGTTTTCAACGGGCAAAACAGGCTGACTTACTTTCAAAGAAGAATGTGGTTCTATCGCTTCTCTTTGGCCTGCTCTATTGGCTCGTGCCGATTGTTTTGTTCGTATCCGCCGATCTGATGATCGGCTATTGAGCGGTGTGTATGTCGTTGGCCGTGCGGCGGCTGCGCCGTTTAGGATAGATCTCGCTACAATCGGTCCAAATCTTCCACGGTGTGTGCGGACTGCACGTTGCCGGTGTTGAGCGTACCCTGCGGTTCGAACAACATCACATGGACTTCTTCGGCGGCGACGGGTTTGTGCTCCACGCCGCGCGGAATGACCAGGAATTCGCCCGCTTCCAAGACGACATCCTGATCGCGGAACTGGATGGTGAGCTGTCCCTGGATCACCAGGAACATTTCATCCTCGTTTTCGTGGTGGTGCCAGACGAACTCGCCCTGGAGCTTAGCGATCTTGACCATCTGGCCGTTGAGTTCCCCGACGATCTTTGGCGACCAGTGCTCGGTGAACAGGCTGAATTTTTCTTTTAGGTTTACCTTTTGCATTTTCACGAACCTCGATTTGCCGTTTTGTTTGATAAAGATTACTGGCCGGATCTGACTTCGAAGATCACGGTTAGTGTAGCCCCGGCGACGTCGACCGTGTGGATAGGCACCCAGTTGGCGGGCAGGGTTTGGTCCAGGTTGTACTGCGTCCCGACCACGGCATACTGGAAGGGATCACCGGCATATTCATCCAGATTCCTGACGTAGGGGAGCATGAGATCGCTGCGTTGGTAGAGTTCGGCGTGGTGGTGGGACCAGACCGGGATGTACACGACCGCGTTCTGAGGGGCAATTTCGTTCACGTAGTCCATGGCTTCCTGGGTGGAGATGTACCAGAAGTCCAACGGGTAGCTGCGGAAAGCACCATCCACCCCGCCTGCAAACTGGTTATAGTAAACGTATTCGTAGGGATGCAGTCGCGGGATAGCATAGAGGCCGGGGAGCAATGCGATTAACAGGAGCAAGCTGAACGCGTAGCGGGGAAGATGTTTCTTTAAGAGTTCTGCACCGGTGGCTGCAAAGTAGATCAAGGGCGGCGTGATGAAGAGGAACTGCCGGAAAGCATCGTACATGATTGGCGTTTTGAGAACCACGTAGAGCATTGGCAGTAGTATCCAGAGCAAGATCAGAACTTGTTTCTTGATCTGCGGTTTGAAATCGCGCTGCTTGAGAATGCGAAAGAGCCATACGCCCAGCCCGAACAACGCCAATATAACCAGCGGTTCGGTGAACTGCAAAGCGATCAGTTTGGGGAGGTAGTTGCGGGGCAATTCACTGGCAGGGTAGATTTGTCCCTCGAACAATACCGGAACCCCGGCCTGGGTCTTGAAGTTCGACAGCAAGCCCAACCCGCTCGTCAGCATGGGAATCACCCCATTGCGCCAGTAGACCGGCCAACTCAGGTAGGATGCGATCGCCGTCATCAGGAAATAGATTGATAGCGGGCGAATAGCTTTTTCCCGGTACTGCCACAACAGGTAGAGCGTGACAATGCCGCCGGCTGCCAGGGCGATGGTGCGAGTCGAGATGGCGAGGCCGAATACGATCCCGCCGAGCACCAGGTAAGGGTTGCGGCTGTGTTTGTAGAGCGGGTGGTTCCGCCATAAGTTAGGTTCCCGGACGAACGCCCGCAACACCAGCAGCAGGAGCGCCAGGCCGATGATTACCAACAGCACCGTGTGCAAAATGCCGTAGTAGGTGATCGCTTTGTTAGCGTAGGCGTCTGCCGGAGTGGCTGTGATGTTCTGGGCCAAGGCTCGCAGGGCGCGGCCCGGCAAAGAATTGGGCGCTTCGTAGGCGGTGACAACGATCCGAGAGAGCAGGGCCGCAATCGGGCGTTTGAAGATCAGCGCCGTGGCCCCGGCCAGCAACAGGTAGAGAACCCCTCTTTGCTCACGTTTGCTCCACACCTGCCACAATC
>JBNKDB010000095.1:0-3554 GCA_050288045.1 Anaerolineales bacterium
GCCACAACCGGTAACTCAAGTTGCCGGGCAAGCTCAGCCAGGTCCTCGGCTCGCTCGGAATCATCAACCCCACGGATATCTAACTGCACATAGAGGCGATTGGGGAAAACTTGCTGCAAAGCCTCCAAGACTTTCCCAGCCTGCTCTCGATCATTTTGATCGAGCAGCCGGTCGACCGGGCCACGCTGGCCGCCGGTCAGACAGATCAAATCCTGGCTGTGATTGGCAAAGCCGGCCATCGACAGACCGGGCAAAGGCGGGTTTTGATCTAACAGCATGCTGCTCAGATAGCATAGATTGCCCCACCCCTCGAAGGAGGTTGCCAACAGCACCAGTTGGCTGGCAGTCTCCACTTCAGCGTCATTGATAATGAAATCCAGGCTCAGTCCTAGAATAGGCTGCACGTCCGCTTCCTGGCAAGCCAGGATAAATTCGATCACTCCGCTTAGATGATTGTGATCGGTAAGCGCCAGCGCCTGAACGCCAAGCACTTTACTTGCCGCAACCAAATCCTTTGGAGACAGCAAAGCCTCCAGGAAACTATAATAAGAATGCGTATTGAGTAGTGGATAAACGCGTGTGGGCATTACCCCTATTATAGCTCATTTGTTCACATCATTGGGGGATGCTTTGACTTATATTCTTCCCCCAATATTCTCAATTAAAAAATCAGAGCGGATGAAGATCATCCGCTCTTTTGGTTGGTCGGTTCAATTCTTATAGGTGCTGAACTTGAAAGGCGCATAGAGCGGGCAGAACGCAATTATTGCGGTGAGCAGGAATACGCCGCCAAGTACCAGCAGCACGATTCCGAATGCACCGGTTACGATCCCGGCAAAATACAGATATGCGAACACCGCAGCGACGATCACCCGGATAATGCGATCAAGATTGGACATGTTACGTTTCATAATTATTCTCCTTCTATCGTTTTGTTGACCCCATTTTAGGAGATTTTCCGTACTTTGTCTGTGACTAAGTCACATAACTGCCCGGGATTCCAGCCCGATTTTATCCAGGACTTCGATCATCCCCCGCCCCGACTCGATCAAACCTTCCTGCCTGAAATCCTCTAAGATGCGGCTGATCACTTCGCGGGAACTACCCAGGTCGGCGGCGATTTCCTGATGCGTGACCTGCACGGCATTTTCAGTCGCCGTGCGGCTCACCAGCCAACCCGCTACACGTTCATCCATACGCTGGAACAGGATTTCATCGACAATTGCCATCACCGTAGAAAGCCGATCGGAGAGCAGGTCGAACACGAATTCGCGCCATACTTCATAGCGGTTGACCCACTCCCGGAAGTAGTCGCTGGGGATCATCACCGCTTCGATATCCTTTTCTACCGTAGCAATCGCCGGGAAAGTCTTCTGGCTGAGAATGGCATTGGCAGTCAAGATGCAGGACTCCCCCAGCCCAAAGCGGTATAAAGTGATCTCTCTACCCGTCTGTCCGATCTTGTACACTCGCACCACACCCGAGATCACCAGCGCAATCGAATCCGGGTAGCTACCTTCAATAAAAACATCCCTACCGGCCGGCACGGAAGCAAAAAAGGCCACGGATTGAATATCCCGGGAAAGCTGCGGATCGGCTCGATTCAAGAGTGGCAGGGCAGCTAATAAGCGCTTGAATTGTTCTTCGGTTAGCATGTGATGCGTTTCTTCAAAACAAAAAGAGTTCTATTGTATCCCTGGAGGCCCAGGCCCGATCTATCCAATCCCCAATTGATCGCGAATATCCTAGCCTTCGATGATCGGGCGAATACCACGGTAGACACGCCCCCCGGAAAGCAATTTGAGGATGCTCAGCGGCGGGCGACCAAGTTGTTCTCCGATCTCTGTAGCAGACATCGGACTGTTGCCGTTCTTCAGTAGCAGCCGGAAAATGGCCTCAACCAGGGCAGTGCGCGCTTCCAGGAAATCTTCGCGCTGTGCCACCGTAGAAATCAGGTAATGCTGCAAGCCATCGACCTGCTGCACCTCGGCCGTTTCCGGATCGACCCAATCGACGAGGTCATCCCCTTCGATATCCGCAAACGCTTCCAGGTCCGCTTCCGTCAACAGGCTGCGCAAATGCACGCGATACTCGCGGTCGTTGGTACTCCACCAGGAAAAATCGATGTGGAAGGGGGTCTGTAAGGTTGGTTTTACCAAGCTGGTGCGTTTGCCTTCTAGCAAGGGAATGCTCCTCTCTAAGAATTTATTCTTGGGCTGAATCGTCGAAGCGGAAATGGAAATCGCCAACGTGGACGAACCATGGCCGGGAAGACAGCAAAGCCAGGATCGGTCCCGGGGGGCAGCGCAAAACCACGTTGATGGCAGAATACAATTCTGTTATGTGTACGTGGCTCTGCGGGTTGAGCTTAGCCAGTTCGCGCAGCGTATCCACCACAATTTGTTCGAACGGCGGGCGGCTCTTCTGGCGCTTCTCCCAGGTTAGATCCAGCGGCTCGACTTCAGCAGGCATGGCGATCATCATGCGGTCATCGAACGAGGTCGAGACCGGCTGTTTGAGCATGGCATACACCACGCCGCCATCAGCGCCAATCAAGGCCGTGCGCACCCACTCTTTAGCCGAGCGGTGCGATTCAACCTTAACGATCATTTCACCGGGGTTCTCCCCGCGCCGCACCTTGATGTAGCTGCCGGGCATAACACCGCGGTCGAGGTACCAATCGCGCAAACCGTAAACGTACTTCTCCAGGCGCACGACCCAGCCGGGGAATTTCTCGCCGGTGTCGGCATCGACGAGCAGGCAGCGGATGCGCGGCGACTCATAGGCTGTGGGGAACAGTTTACCCATACTCGGTGTGAGCGGCAGCGTACCGGCGCGCCAGTGCGGGTAGATCAACGAGACCTGGATTTCTTTCTTGGGTTCCACTTCACCCTTAATTGGGGAAAGCTCATCATCCAGCGAACGCTCGAGAGCGAGCATTTCCTCGGTGAGTAGATCGCGGTCGTAATCAATTTCATGATAGCGTAAAAAGATCGGCGTGCTACGCACTTCTTCCGGTTCCAACCGCTGCAAGAACCAGGAAACCTCCCCGGTCGAACCAACTTCGTCGAAGCGCGGGTCTTCCTGTAGGGCGCGGTCCAGCGAGAACTCGGCCAGCTTGGGATTGACGCCGTCCGGCATTTCCACTTGCTTCATCAACTCGGCGGTCGGCAGCGGGCCACCGCCTTCCATATCCAACACTGCTTCGGCCAGATTCAGGTTCCCAACATTCACGTCAACCAACAACGCCTTGGGGAACCAGCGCCCAGCGATATACACAAAATCGTCGTTATCCAGCAAACCTTCGATCAGGCGCTCTTCGAGCATCTCACCGTAATTTTCCAGAACGGCCTGCGAGCTTTGCAGCGGATCGTTCTCATCCACTTCGGGGGGGATATTCAGCGCATGGTCTTGCAGGTCACTGGCAAATTCCTGCCTGTTCCCACCCTCGAACTCGACCTCGATCACGGAGAATTTATCCTCGGCATAGGTGCGCGCCGGGCGGACGGCTGTAACCTCGCCGGTCTGCCAACTCATGGCCGGAAAAACCAACT
>JBNKDB010000096.1:0-4625 GCA_050288045.1 Anaerolineales bacterium
GGTCACGATTGCGGAAAACCCCGACCTGGTGCGGCGTTTTATTGGAGCGTTCATGCGCGGCATCGTAGATACGATTGCCGACCCTGATGAGGCTTTCGAACTCAGCAAGCCGTACATTGAAGGATTGGAAGAGAACGCCGCAATTCAGAAGCAGGTGCTTGCCAAGACGATCGAATACTGGCAGGTGGACGCGTTGGGCTATTCCAACCCGCAAGCCTGGGAGAATATGCAGGATGTGCTGCTCAATATGGGATTGCTGTCTGCTCCGCTCGACCTGGACGCGGCTTACACGAACGAATTCATCGCGGAGTAGTGATTGTGAAGGAAGAACCGATCCTGCGCGTCAATAATCTGATCACCACGTTCCAGAATGGGAACGGTGGTTTGCACGTGCTGGATGGCATTTCCTTTGATGTGTACCCTAACCAGTTCGTGTGCATCCTGGGGCCGTCTGGCAGCGGTAAATCGACCTTGTTGCGGGTGTTGGCCGGACTGTTGGAACCGTCTTCCGGGCAGGTACAGTTGGCGGTTGCCCAGCGCAAAGGTGATAAGCCGGTGGTAGGCATGGTCTTTCAGAACGCTAACCTGATGCCCTGGCGTACGGTGCTGGAAAACATCACCTTGCCGTTGGAGATGCAGGGCGTTTCGCATGAGATAGCCTGCGAGCAAGCCCGCGACCTGGTTGAATTGGTCGGGTTGGAGGGCTTTGACGATGTACTACCGCGTGATCTTTCCGGGGGCATGGCGCAGCGTGTGGCGATTGCACGGGCGTTGGTGCATGATCCTGACGTGTTGCTGCTAGACGAACCTTTTGGAGCGCTGGATGCGATCACGCGCGAGCGCATGGGTGAGGAACTCTTGCGCATCTGGCAGGTGCACAACAAGACTGTGATCATGGTCACCCATTCGATCTCCGAGGCGCTTTTCCTGGCAGATCGGGTGTTGGTGCTCAGTGACCGCCCGGCCAGCATTTGCCTGGACCTGGACGTGCCCTTCGGCCGCCCGCGCCTGGAAGACATTCGCTACACGCCAGAGTTTGGCGCGCTGGCGCGTGAACTGCGCCACGCAATTGAATAGTACAATTTGTAGGTAGCCAAGCATTTGAAGGAGGTGCAGGTGGAAAACGCAAATGAAAAACGTAAGCTCGAAGTCTATCGGGTGGATGGCAGCGACCCGGAACATAAGATTGGCAAGTATACACTGACGCCGAAGTCACAGGCGGTTGTGTTGCGCGTCAAGCAGGGTGGGGCAATGTGGCAGCGCCCGGTGGGTGTTACTGTCGACGATGGTGAGGGAGAATATTTCCTGCCGATCATCGACTACACACGCATTATTCAGGCGGGATTGTTGGCGGTGTCGGCATTGCTGGCATTTTTTTATTTCATGAGTATGTTTAGAAAAAGGAAGGGAGCGCGTAATGAGCAATAAGGATGTGGAACGCAGTATCAAAGCGATGGAGAAAGCCCTACATGGCGTAGGGGACTTGTTGAGTGCAGCCGATCCGGAAGCTGTCTTCAGTAAGCCTATTGAGGTCGGGGAATACACGATCATCACGGCTTCGGAAGTAGGCGTAGGCGGTGGCCTGGGCTATGGTACCGGCTTAGATGAACGCGATGACGAAGAAGGTGTTAGCGCCGACGAGAAAGAATTTGGAGCACGCTTTGGCGGCGGAGCCGGTGGCGGTGGTGGCAGCGGCGGCCGCCCGGTGGCGATCATCACAGTTGGCCCGGATGGGCTGGACGTGCAGCCGGTGATCGACATTACCAAACTTGGCCTGGCAGTGCTGACCACGATTGGCAGCATGGCGCTGACTTTGAGCAAGATTCGCAAAAGCAACTAAAATGCAGTAATTGCCGCTAAGGCACTAAGATTTGGAGGATCGTTACCTATCCTTGTGCCCTGGCGTCTTTGTGGTTAAGAAATTAAATGGATCACGTTTTATGCCCGTTGATTGCGGCGAATTTGCATCCAAGTTGACCAATTTTCAGATATAATCGGGGGCGCTGAAGTTATGTTTAATGGAGATACAATGCTGAAAAGATCTTTCTTTTTGTTGATGCTTGTTTTGCTTTTTGCCCTGCCGGGCGCCGCTTATGCCCAGCAATCCGTGGTGATCGATACGCTGGAAGTCGACCTGTGGCCGGAATATGACCAACCGGAAATGTTGGTGATCTACCGCATCAGCCTGGATGCAGCCGTCAGTTTGCCTGCCAACTTGACTGTTTCGATCCCGGCCGATGCCCAACTCAACGCTGTGGCGGAAGGCAGTGCCAGTGGCGAACTGGTGAATGCCGACTTTGAAACCCAGGAAGTCGGCGACCGGATCGCGGTCAACGTGATTGCGAACAATGGTTATTTGCAATTGGAATACTACGACCCCAACCTGCAAAAAGATGGTGCCGCGCGTCATTATGATTTCAGCTGGGATGGCGGTTATGCCGTCAATCAACTGGTGGTGGAAGTGCAGCAACCGCTGGGTGCCAGTGACATGCAGGCCATCCCGCCGCTGGGTGCTGGGCAGTTGCGTGAAGATACACTGACTTACTATCACATCGAAGTAGGGTCGCTGGATGCCGGGCAAAGCTTCGAATTTAGCCTGGATTACAACAAGTCCAGCGATATTTTGACGGCCAGCCAGTCTCAGTCTTCTGTGCCTGCTGCTGTTGAAGAACCCGAAGCCAGCGCATCGTTCAATTGGATTGAGGCTTTGCCGTGGTTTGGATTGGTGGTCGGCCTGGGTATCATGGCCTTTGGTGCTTATCGCTTCTGGCAATCCAGCCGGGAGGAAGCAGAAGTCCGGCGCAAATCGACCAGGCGCGGCCGACGGAATACCTCGGGCGGGGGTGGCAAGAGCGTCTTTTGCCATGAATGTGGCACGAAATCCGCCCCAGGGGATCGTTTCTGCCGTAACTGCGGTGAAAACCTGCGGATATGATCAGCTTGTCTTTTTCAGATCAGACTCCTTCGACTTTGAGGGAGTTTTTTCTTTTTAAGCCTTATCGGGTTTATCCTAGACTTTTGACGGCGTTTTAGGAGGGGGGGCTTGCGGACTGCCACAAGGGCAGCCTCTACAAAAAACTCCCTGATTGAAGGGTGAACGGCTGTTCGCTCTGAGCATAATAAAAAGAACTCCCACTTGAAGGCGGGAGTTCTTTTACATGTGTAATTTGAAAGCTAGTTTTCCGGTGCGCCAGCCTCGACCCATTCGATCACCGCTTGCAATTCGGCGTCACTCAGTTGGGCGTAGTGGTCGCCGCTGGATTGGCGGATGACGACGTGGCTGGCCTGTGGATCGCCGGGGACGATGCCTGGGCCGCTGTCGCCGCCTTCCAGCAAGGCCGCGTAGCTGGTCACGTTCAGGCCCGCACTTGGGCTGCTTGTACCGTGGCACACGCTGCAACGGTTATCGAACATGCTCTGGAAGGTGTTGGCGTAGGTCAGTGAGCCTGCGGGTTCATCGCCGGTGGGTTCCTCGATTGGAGGAGTTGGCGGCGGCAGCAATGCTTCCAACTGACGTTCGAGGATCGGCTGCAAGTTGGGCGAGTCGAAAGCCGCGTAGGTAAAGGTGTTCGAGTGGCAGGCTTCATTGCCGCAGAAGTAATCCCCGGCGGGTGGTTTGTCTGCTAACTGGGTGTAGTCCACCGAAGGATCGGGTGGTGTGTGGCAGGTGGCACAGGTCTGGTCGATGGCCTGGCCGTGCAACGCCATCCAACTGGTGTGCGTATGTGAGGTGGGTTCCGGCCCGCGCGAGATTTCGATATCGGCGGTCAGGGTACCGGCTTCAGCAATCACCGGGATGGCATGGCAGATATTGCATTCCAGGCGAATGGCTTCTTCGTTCTGGGTGAGGTGCTCGCCGTCGTGGCAGCGGAAGCAGCCGGGCGATTCCATGTGGCCGATATTGTCGGCGTGGGTATCCCAATCGAATTGCTGTTCTGGGAAGACGCTTTGGTTGTAGATGTCCCGCAGCGTATTCACTGCCTGGGCGATCTGGTCTTTCTGATTTTCGAAAATTTCTGGATAGTTGACCACGTAAAAGGCGGCCAGGGCATCCATGCTGGCAAGTGCCTGTTCTTTGTTGGGGTAATCGGCTTCCAGCAATTTGACGGCCTGCTCCTTGACGTATGGCAGGTCGTTTGAGATCAACTCTTTGGTCAAAGCCTGGTTGATAGCTTCATCTGGATTGGAGACGTTGTGGGTGATGCGGTTGTGGCAGGTAATGCAGTCCATCGGTACCAATTCGCTCGCATCGATATCCTCCGGGCTGGTGTACTCCGAAGAAATGTCGAAATATTCAGTCACATTGCCATCCACGTCGGTTACCCGTACATAGGGAATATCTTGTTCTTGAGGATCGGTCGCCAGGTATTCCACCTGGTTCTCGATGTGCCAGTGGATGCCGTAACCCAGGCCCTGGCGTTGGGTGCCGCCGCCGGTCTTCATCACCAGGAAGAGGCTTTGCGGGGTGTTGTTTTCATCATAAGCGTACTGCTTGATCTCGCGCAGACTATCATCTGAGAACTTCTCCGGGAAGTGGCAGGTTTCACAGGATTCACGCGCCGGGCGCATCTGGTGGGCGCGGATCGGGTATTCATACTGCTTGGTGAGGTTGAGGACAACGTGCC
>JBNKDB010000097.1:0-6022 GCA_050288045.1 Anaerolineales bacterium
CTTATTGAAATTTCACAGAGTATTGGTGAAGAGGTGTTTGCCGGATTTTCTCAGGAAGAGCGTATCTTGATGCAGCGTTTATTACTGGTAATGCGCGAAAACCTGGTGAGAGTTACCGGGAAGAAATCTCCCGACTACTAATTTTTTTGTCAACTCATTTAGCCGACAAAATAAATCTTTTATTTGGAGACATGCATGCAAGCAACGAAACAATTAATGAAATATCTCAAGCCTTATCTGCTGTCTGTGATTCTGGCACCACTATTGATGGTGTTGGAAGTCAGTATGGACTTGATGCAGCCGCGCTTGGTGGAGCGCATAGTCGATGAGGGTATCGCCAAGTTGGATATAACCGTGGTCACCCAGACCGGCCTCACGATGGTTGGCCTGGCGTTGATTGGTGTGATCGGGGGCGTGGGATGTACGATCTTTGCGATGATCGCGTCACAGGGTTTTGGCGCTGATCTACGCCAGGCGCTTTTTGAAAAAGTACAGACCTTTTCCTTCGGTAATCTCGACCAGATCGAGACCGGTAAATTGATCACGCGATTGACGAACGATGTCACCCAGTTGCAGGAAATCGTGCAGATGGTGCTGCGTATTATGGTGCGTGTGCCGATGATGCTGGTGGGTAGTTTGATCATGGCGATCATTACCAGTCCGCGCCTGGCGATCCTGTATGTGGTCTTTATGCCGATCATTGGTGTGGGGCTGTATTTAATTATCAATCGGGCTTACCCGATGTTCACACTGATGCAGAAGAAACTGGATAATTTGAATACCGTTATCCAGGAGAATCTGTCCGGCATCCGCGTGGTTAAGGCCTTCGTACGTACCGATCACGAGAGTTCACGTTTTGAAGGAGCCAACGCGGATTTGATGAACCAGACGATCACGGCTGTACGGTTGGTGGTGATCACAATGCCGTTCATGACCTTGATGTTAAACGTCGGCATCGTCGGGGTGGTCTGGTTTGGCGGCAATTTTGTGATCGGCGGCAGCATGCAGGTTGGTCAAATCATTGCCTTTGTCAATTATCTGACGCGTACGTTGATGTCGCTGGTGTTCATGAGTATGTTGGTGATGCGCTTGTCACGCGCGGCTGCCTCGACTGACCGGGTAGTGGAAGTGTTGAACAGTCAGCCAATGATCGCCAGTAATCACGCTGGTCAGCATCTCGACCTGAAAGGCCGTGTGGAATTCGACCAGGTGACCTTTAGTTATAACCAGAATGGCGAGCAGCCGGTCTTGCAGGATATCGATTTTGTAGCCGAGCCAGGGCAGATGGTTGCCATCTTGGGGACGACCGGTTCGGGCAAAACCAGCCTGGTGAATTTAATTCCGCGCTTTTACGATGCCAGCGGTGGCACAATAAAGGTGGATGGTGTGGATGTGCGTGAATTGAGCGAAGCAGACTTACGGGCACGTATTGCAGTAGCCTTGCAGGAAACGGTACTCTTTAGCGGCACGATCCGTGAGAATATTACCTTTGGGCGACCGGAAGCGACAGATGAAGAAATGATCGCGGCGGCAAAGACTGCCCAGGCACACGATTTCATTACCCAATTTCCTGATGGATACGATACGCAAATCAACCAGCGCGGTGTCAACCTTTCCGGAGGCCAAAAACAGCGCATCGCGATTGCACGCGCTTTGCTGGTGCAGCCCGCAGTCTTGATCCTGGATGACAGCACCAGCGCGGTAGATGTGGAGACGGAAGCCAAAATTCAGACCGCACTGAATGAAGCCAATCATCGGAGCACGATTTTCATGGTAGCGCAGCGCATCAGTTCTGTGCTGCGGGCCGATAAGATTTTGGTCCTGGATAGGGGCAAACTGGTGGCGGAGGGGACGCATCACGAATTACTCGAATCCAGTCCGATCTACCAGGAAATCTTCAATTCGCAATTGGGCAATGGAGGGATCAGCAATGTCGCAGCATAGCTCAGAACAGAAACAAAACCGTCCTCCAGCCCCCGGCCCGTTTGGGGGGCGTGGTCCGATGATGCCCGGTGTCGAGGAAAAGGCTACTGATGCCAAAGAAACACTACGCCGCTTATGGACGTACTTCAAGCGCTACAATTGGGCCTTGTTTGCGGTCGTCATGCTGATTGTCATTTCTTCCGGCCTGGATTTATTGGGGCCTTACCTGCTGTCGAAAGCAATCGACTCATATATGCTGCCCGGTGATGTTCCCGGCTTGCTGCGCATCAGTATTATCATGCTGGTGGCCTATGTTGGGGCGTCGGCGGCCTCATGGCTGCAAGCCTACATCATAGTCGGTATTTCCCAGCGGGCAGTGAGTGACCTGCGCATCGACCTGTTCACCAAATTACAGAGTATGTCGCTACGCTATTTTGACACACACCTGCACGGCGATTTGATGAGCCGCTTCACCAATGATGTAGATATGATCAGCAATGTGATCTCCGACAGTATCATTCAGTTGATTTCGAGTGTGATGACGATCATTGGCGTGGCGGTGATGATGTTCGTGATTAACGTGCATTTAGCGATTGTCAGCCTGGTAGCGATCCCGCTGGCGATTTTTGTCAGCCAATTTGTTGCCAAGCGAACTCGCCGTGGGTTTCGCGAGCAACAGGATAAGATGGGGACGCTGAACGGCATCATCGAAGAAATCATCACCGGGCAGCGCGTGGTAAAGGCTTATGGGCGTGAATATAAAGCCTTGGAGCAATTCGATGTTGCCAATCGAGAGTTGCAGCGCTCGGCGACCTACGTGCAGATCTTCGCCGGAATCATTGGCCCGTTAATGAATCTGGTGAATAATTTCAGTTTTGCGATTGTGGCCGGTGTGGGTGGCTGGATGGCAGTGATGGGGACGGCAACGGTGGGAACGATTGCGGCGTTCATCAATTATGCCCGCCAGATCGCTCGCCCGTTGAATCAGATCGCCATGCTGTACAGTTCGATCCAGTCGGCGATTGCCGGGGCGGAACGCATCTTCCAGGTGATGGATGAAGACCCTGAGATCGTTGACGACCTGCACGCGGTGGCGATGGCACAGATCAAAGGCGATGTACATTTTTCGGATGTGTCTTTTGGCTACGAGGCTGAAAAGCCGGTGCTCAAGCATGTCGATATGCACGCCGAACCAGGACAGACTGTGGCGCTGGTGGGGCCAACGGGGGCTGGTAAGACCACAATCATCAGCCTTCTGACGCGTTTCTACGATATCGATAGCGGCGAGATCACCATCGATGGTAATGAGATCGACAAGATTAAGCTGGACGATCTGCGGCGGCAGTTGGGGATCGTTCTCCAAGACAACTTCCTATTCTCGACCACGGTGATGGAGAATATCCGCTATGGGCGGCTTTCGGCCAGTGACGAGGAAGTGATCCAGGCGGCCGAATGGGCACATGCGGACCAGTTTATCCGGCGTTTGCCGCAGGGCTACGATACAGTGCTCTCCGAGCGCGGCAGCAACCTGAGTCAGGGACAGCGCCAGCTATTGGCCATCGCACGCGCTATCCTGGCTGATCCAAGTATCCTGATCCTGGATGAGGCCACCAGCAGCGTAGACACGCGCACGGAGGTCGATATCCAGCGCGCCATGGTGCGCTTGATGGAAGGCCGTACCAGCTTTGTGATCGCTCACCGCTTGAGCACGATCCGTAACGCCGATAAGATCCTGGTGATCAATGACGGTGAGGTGATCGAGCAAGGCGACCATAAATCGTTGATGGCGCAGAAAGGTTTCTATCACAACCTGCTGATGCAGCAGTATGCCGGGTTGAATTAGGATCACTGGCGCTGATTTGAATTGGTACCTTTTGATGTGCGTTTAAGCGATTGACGTTTGAATCTCTTTTTGCAAGAAAACGGGGCGGGTCTCAGACCCGCCCCTAAGTAGTTGCGTTTTCTTTGTTGTAGTGCTATTTTTACCCATGTTTTAGTGATCGATTAGGGCTTGAAGAACGACATACCAATCCCCATTTTGTCCAAACCAACACCGGCCCAATATTGCAGAATTTGCGAGTCTTCTTCGGACACTTTGAAGAGTGCCGAGATAGCATTGCGGTCACCGATGCTTGCCAGGGCGCGCACAGCCTCCAGGCGTGCGGCTTGGCTACCATGCTCCAGCACTGAGATCAACGGCTGGGTCGCTTTTTCGCCCAGGGCAATTAAGGCGTCGGCGCACAAGCGCGTGAGTAAACGGTCTTCATGGTCGAGTAGGGCAACCAGTTCGGGGATGGCATATTCGTCAGGGTGGTGACGTAAACCCAAAGCGGCGCATTGCTGCACGGCGATGTCCGTATCTTCCAGTCCGGCGATCAAATAATCGCCAATGTCAGCATCCGGGAGTTCTGCCAGAGCGCGTAATGCCCACCAGCGGATGTCGGCATTATCCGAGGTAGTAATGGCACTTAAAGCGGCAACAGCCGCCTGCCCGTGAGCTTTCAGGGCGTGGACGGCTGTTTCAGCGCGAGTATCGTCGCCGCTGGTGAGTTCAGTTACCAGCGTTTGAATGGTTTGCATCAAGCAGATGGCGGCGGAATAGGTAAATCTTCCTTGGCGGTATCTACCCACTTATCGCCTTCATCGATCAGCATTACGGGGATATCTTCGCGGACGGGGTATTTGCGACCGCATTCTGCGCACACGAACCAGGCTTCTTTGTAGAATTCCAATGCGCCTTCACCCGTTTGAACGCAATTCGGGCAACGTAAGATTTCAATCAATTCTTGACTAACCATGAAGTAAACACTCCTCATCTTTGTGTTTAATTGAACTTGATTATACCTTATGGTTCCGGTTTGGAAATAAAAAAGAGGAGCGCAATCGCGCTCCTCCTGGTGGTTCGCAGATTATGATCAGACGTCTTCAAAACGCAGGGTTACGTTGGTGTTCGACTCGCCCAAGACCACCAACTGCAAAACAATCGCCTGGCCGCTTTCGTGGCCGTCGAATACCAGACTGGCGGTTGTGTCCGTGATCGAGGTGAGCAGGTCGCGTTCAGTGTAGCCCTTTTCTGCAAAGGCACTGCGGTAGAAGGCAATGGTCTCATCCAGGGTCATATCGGTTTGGAAGATGAGCGTGCCCATGGCGTCGGTCAGGTTATTGACCGAGTCCGGCAGCGGGAATTCCGTGTCGACGTTTTCGCCTATATTGACACCGGCCTCTTCGAGTTCGGCTTCGAGTGTAGCTTGTAGTTCTTCGGCACCGCCTTCTTCGAGCAGTGCTTCGGTGGTGGCTTGCAGGCTTTCCGTGTCGATTTCGCCCAGTTCAGCTTCAACTGTGGCCTGGATATCTTCGACGCTCAGATCGCCCATCCCAGCTTCGAGCGTGGCTTGAGCCTGATCGAGTTGCTCGTCGACTTGCTTTTCAACAAAGTCGCTAATTGCAGAGCACGCCAAGCTGGATAGCAGTAAAGCGGCGAGCATGAATAAGATAGCTTTCTTCGGTTTCATTTTTTCTCCTCACAGATAATATGAATATTTTTTTACGGTTACTCGTCGTCGTCTTTTTTATTCTTCTTTTCGTCAGGTGGACAGCCTTCAGTCTTCGGGCCGCATTGGTATACGTCTGCCCAGGCGCTGTAATGGGTGTCGATCGTATCACTGAAAAGCACTTCACCATCGCGGTAAACGATACGGTCGACGGATACGTTGGCGCCTTCAGCTTCCCAATCGACCTGTTTGATCTCACCTTTGGCAAGTTCTTCGCTGACCTCGTAGATCGGGTCCGGCGGCGGGACGCGGTCGGTCGGGCCGGTGGTGTCCCATTCTACCGTGCGGCCATCCGAAGTGGAATAGAACTTCCAGGTGATCTGGTTAGCATAGACGTAGGTTTCCATCAGCAGCCAATAAGGTGTATCGTTCTTGAATTTGAAATCAACGATGGGGGCGTACACAGTGGCATCCAACCCAGCCAGGCTTTCATCGACACCGCCCCAGGTATTTTGCTCGTAATAGTACACGCGATAGGAATGGGGATGGCGCTCGACGATGGGGTAGCCGCCGAAAAACACCGTGCGGAACAAGGTTGTGCTGACCTG
>JBNKDB010000098.1:0-4477 GCA_050288045.1 Anaerolineales bacterium
ATCCTTGGTGTAGGTGCGCGCCAGCCGCCAGGCCAGCCAGCTCTCGCGCAGTTTGCGCCGGATGGAGCGTTCTGTGCGCTCACTTTCATCCAACAGCAGGTTCTTGGCGATTTGCTGGGTGATCGTACTGCCCCCGGCCAGGGTTTCGCCGCCACGTAAATTGATCCAGAACGCGCGCACGATGCCGCGCAATTCCACACCGGGATTCTGGTAGAAACCGCTGTCTTCAGTGGCAATCGTGGCTTGCTGTAGGGCGAGGGGGATGTCTTCCAGCGAAAGCACGGTATGGCGGCCACCAACTTCGGGAACAACCTCGTACAGCAGGCGGCCGTTGCGATCGGTGATGCGAATGGAAGGCGTTTGCAGGTGTGCTTCCAGATCATCCAATGCTGGCAAGTCGGCGAACAGCCAATAGGCTCCGCCAGCTGCGCTGGAAAGCAGTAACAATAAAGTCATTAATATGATGGTTCTGTGTTTTCTTATCCTGGCGATCATTGGAATTCGATTATATCAGTGGGCGTTAAGTGCCGGGTTAATTCCTGGATAAGTGATCGGGGGAAAGATCATGCTTTTGATGGATGTAAGCATGCGGGAAATGTCATATACTAGGATAGCTGACCGTTTGTAATCTGTTGGGCATTTACATATAGTTGAGGCGTATAAAAAATTCGACAGTGAACCGGATTTTGTAGCAAATCAGGCACACTTTTGTCACCGGAATGCCACAATCTCGTTGTATGCTTGAACTGATCCTGCAAAATCGGGAACAAATTTGCCGCGGATGACGTTATAGGATTGTTGTCAGACAAATTTGAGGCGAAAAGGAACATCGTCCCTTTTCAGTTTTAGAAAGAAGATCGTAGAGGAAAAAATGAAAACGAACGTCAAGACGCTACTTTTTATTGTGGCAGTTTTGGGCTTTACGGCGCTGGCCTGTAACCTGACGGATGAGGGACCGGTTGCCCAGCCTACCAATACATCCGATATTGACAGCTTATATACCCAGGTGGCGCAGACCATGCAGGCTCAAGATATAGCGACTGCCGTCTCCGCCACAGAAACCGCAGTGGCCAGCCCGAACCCCCCAGACCAGACCGCAACAGCCAATGTGCTGCCCTCTGCTACCGCGTTGCCTGCCAGCACTTCTACCAGGACGCCAACCGCGGTGGTGCTGCCGTCGGATTGGGCGAGCTTTGTCGGGGATGTGACCATTTACGATGGTGCTACATTCACGCCGGGCGCTACCTTTACCAAGACCTGGCGCTTGAAGAACATCGGCACGCGTACCTGGACAACCGATTACGACCTGGTATTCGTCGGTGGGGCCAACCTGGATGCTAAAGCCAGGGTACCGCTACCGTATAACGTTTCCCCTGGTCAGACTGTGGACGTTTCGGTGCGCTTGACTGCGCCGGATGAACCCGGTACGTACACTGGTTTGTGGCAACTACGCAACACCAGCGGCGTGCTTTTCGGGCTTGGCGATCAGGCTTCGGGTGCCTTCTGGGTGCAAATCAAAGTGGTCAAGCCTAACCCGGACTACGCCTATGACTTTGCTATCAACCTGTGCGCCGCCGATTGGACCAGTTCTTCGGCCGACCTGCCCTGCACGGGAAAAGAGGGTGACCGGGATGGTTTCGTCCAGTTCTTGGCCGACCCGATTTTGGAAAATCGCCACGAGAATGAACCCGCTATCTGGTTGTTCCCTGGTCGTGGGGATGTGGAATGGATCAGCGGCACTTTCCCGGAATACCGCGTCCGCAAGAACGACCACTTCATTGCCTGGGTGGGCTGTCTGGCGAACAATGAGGATTGCGATGTTACCTTCCAGTTGAATTACAACATCGACGGTAAGAGTGACATCGAAACGTTGGGCGAATGGCATGAAGTATATGATGGCAAAGTAAGCACGGTGGACGTCGACCTTTCCAAGTTGGAGGGTGAAGATGTACACATCATTCTGAGTGTGATCAACAACGGCAAACGCGCCGATGCCAACGCCTTCTGGTTCGTGCCGCACATCAGCCGGGTGACACCGACGCAAACGCCGACCGTGACCCCGACTGCCACGCAGACGCCGACGATGACGCCCACAGTGACGTTGACCCCCACGGCAACCGCCACGGATGTGCCGCCGGTGCAGTCTGAAGGTTTCAATAGCCTTCTGGCGTACGGCAATTGCTTCGACCTGGATGCTGGTTTGTCTTATGCGGGCGTCGATGCCTCCTGTGATTTCCAGGTCAACCTCGGCTCGAGTGGGGACGGCTCAGATATTGAGATCGTCCCAGCTGCTGGCGCTGGTTTCGCCTTCGATTCTCTTTATGGCGGCGAGCCTAGTTTAGGAACTTGCGCGGCGGCAACCTTGGACGGGAGTGCCAGGAATTTTTCACCGGTTGGTCAATACCTTTGCTTCAGCACGAATATGGGACGGACAGGGTTTATCTATTTCGACTCATACGATGCGGTCAACGGCATGACCTTCGACTGGCGTACGTACCAATAACCCACACAAATCTACCAACAGCCCTCGATTTTGGTCGAGGGCTGTTTTAATTCTGGCTGGAGGGGTTTTTGCGGGGCATATTTCCTGATAGAATCAACGTGTATTTCCATTCACTTTCAACCCCTCAATTTCATAGCAAAGGAACTGAAATGACCCCTGATAGCTTGAAGGATTGGAACAACCATCTGGTTTTCGAGCGCAACAAGGAAGCGGGGCATGTGCCCCTGGTGGCTTATCCAAACGAGGCTGCGGCGCGCAAGGGCGTAGAACAGGATTCACCCTGGCTGGCAAGCCTGGACGGCACCTGGAAATTCGCCTACGCAGCCTACCCGGCCGATGCGCCGGCCGGTTTCGCCGCCCCGGATTTCGACGTGTCTGGCTGGGACGAGATCCAGGTGCCCGGTAACTGGCAACTGCAAGGTTACGATAAACCGATCTACGTGAACGTGCAGTACCCGTTCCCAACGACCAATGATTATAAAGTGCCGGAGGATGATAATCCTACCGGCGCGTACCGCCGCAATTTCACCATCCCGGAAGCCTGGGCCGGACGGCGCATCTTCATTAACTTTGAAGGCGTAGAATCGGCTTTCTATATCTGGGTGAACGGCCAGATGGTGGGTTACAGCCAGGGCAGCCGTCTGGATGCCGAATTCGATCTTACCGATTACGTGCAGGTTGGCGAGAATGTGCTGGCTGTGCAGGTTTACCGCTGGTCGGATGGCTCGTACCTGGAAGATCAGGACTTCTGGCGCTTGAGTGGCATTTACCGCTCGGTGAGTTTGCGGGCGGCTGCGCCGGTGCATATCTGCGATTACACCGTGGAAACCGACCTGGACGCGGCATATGTGGATGCGACTCTCAAGGTCACCACCCAGATACGCAATCAGTCCGGTACGGCGGCCACAGGCTATCGTCTGGCTGCCATGCTGTACACGCCGGATGGGGAACCGGTCTTGGCTGCGCCGGTGGATGGGGCAGTAAATGTGGCTGCCAGAGAAATTGGCACGGTGCAGCTTACGCAGGCTGTCAACAACCCCTTGAAGTGGACGGCGGAAACACCGCATCTGTACACGCTGCTGCTCTCACTCTACGATGCCGCGGGTGAACTGCTTGAAATCCAGCGCACACAGGTTGGCTTCCGTAAGGTCGAGTTGATCGATGGACAGGTGTGCATCAACGGGCAACCGGTGTTGTTCCGCGGCGCTAACCGTCACGAACATGATCCGGACAGCGGCCACTACGTGACCGTGGAATCGATGCGCCAGGATATCGAGTTGATGAAACGCTACAACCTCAACGCCGTGCGCACCTGCCATTATCCCGACGACCGCCGCTTTTACGATCTGTGCGACCAGTACGGCATCTACGTGATGGATGAGGCCAACATCGAAACGCACGGTATCTGGGACAAGCCTGCCAAAGACCCGTCCTGGGAGGCGGCTTTCCTGGCGCGCGGCCAGCGTATGGTGGCGCGTGATAAGAATCACCCGTGCATCTTTAGCTGGTCTTTAGGCAACGAGTCCGGGTACGGCCCCAACCACGATAGTATGTCGGCCTGGATGCGCGCCAATGACCCCACCCGTCTGGTGCATTATCACCCCGCCGAAGACTCCGAGATTATCGACATCCTGGGGCCGATGTACCCGCCGGTGGCGCAGATCATTGCCATGGCGCAAGACGCCAAAGAAACCCGCCCGGTAATCATGTGCGAATATGCCCATGCGATGGGCAACAGCCCCGGGGCGTTCAAGGAATATTGGGAGGCAATCTACCAATACCCGCGCTTGCAGGGCGGCTTCGTGTGGGATTGGGTCGACCAGGGGCTGCGCAAGATTGCCCCGGACGGCCAGGAATACTTTGCCTATGGCGGCGACTTTGGCGACGATCCTAACGACGGCCCCTTCTGCCTGAATGGGCTGGTGGCGTCTGACCGCACGCCGTTCCCCAGCCTGCTGGAATATAAGAAAGTTA
>JBNKDB010000099.1:0-3971 GCA_050288045.1 Anaerolineales bacterium
TACCGCTACTTCCCCGAACCTGACCTGCCGCAATTGGTGGTTGATTCGGCCTGGGTGCAGGAAATCCGGGAATCGCTGCCGGAACTCCCCGCTGCCAAACTGCAACGCTTCCAGAAAGCCTATGATCTGGGCGCCTACGATGCCGAGGTGTTGGTGACCGAAAAAAGCGTGGCCGAATACTTCGAAAACACCCTGCAAGCGGCTGCCGATGTACCGCCTAAAACAGTCGCCAACTGGATCACCGGCGAACTCTTCGGATTGATGAATCAGCAAGGCCTGGAAATCGATGCCTTGCCACTTACCCCGCAGGCGCTGGCAGAACTGCTACGCATGCTGCACCATAACGAGATCAACCAGAACACCGCCAAGGACGTACTCTCCGAAATGCTCTCCAGCGGCAAAAGCGCCGCCGATATCGTCGCCGCGCGTGGCCTGAAGCAAATCTCTGATGAAGACGCCATCGGCACCATGATCGCCGAAGTGCTGGCCGATAACCCCGAACAGGTGCAAACCTACCTGGACGGCAAGGAAACCATCGCCAAATGGCTGTTCGGGCAAGTGATGCGCGCCGCCCGCGGCCAGGCCAACCCACAAGTGGTCGAGGTGGAATTGGAGCGCCAACTCAGCGAGATCAAAAATAGATCGTGAGTCGTGAATCGATTCACGTAAACCGGTTCTCGTAAATCGTAGAATGTATTTCGCGAATCGTAAGTGCAGCAAGATTATTCCGTTCATTCCATCAACTACTATTTTAATGGTGAGGTGTATGCTATGTCGATTGAATTGTCCGGTAAAGTTGTAAAAGCCATGATTCTGGAGGGGAATAACGGCATCGTATCAACCAGCAAGGATAACGTCCGAATCACCTGGGCTGGTTTCGAAGGCGATCTACACGCCGGAGTTACCATGCCATCCGGCAGCCGCCAGAAAAAGTTCGAACGCGGCACTGAAATCCGCAACACACGCCAGGTCTCGATCCTTTCAGAGGAAGAGCTGGCCGAGGTTGCCACCGAATTGGGCCTAGAGCACGTCGCGGCAGAATGGATTGGTGCCAACCTGCTGCTCTCCGGCATCCCCGACCTGACCCGCCTCCCCCCCGGCACGCGCCTGTACTTCTCCGATGGGGTCTCGATCGTGGTGGAAGAGGAAAACTTCCCGTGCGCTCTCGCTGCCAAATCCGTCCAGGAACAAGTCCCCGACCAGCCACACGTAGAAGGCGAATTCATCAAAGCTGCCATGCACAAGCGCGGCGTGGTCGCCTGGGTAGAGCATCCCGGCAACATCCGCCCCGGGGACGAGGTCAGCGTGTCCGTACCGGAGCAATACGTCTACCAGATCGAAGCAAAATAGGGACATTTGACCTTGCAGGAATGTAACCCGCCATAGGAAGAATGTCACTTGACTTTGGTAAAAATTTCAGTTAAGGTTAGAATGAAATCCAGGAAAGTATGTGGAGATGCCGTGATGCGAATCCTTCAGACTCCCTCAAATATAGTGTTTTGATGATGGCGGGCACAATCGATTGTGCCCGTTTATATTCTTAAAAGACAATTTCGAGAGGAAAAATGACCGAAACCACAAATGCGTTTTTGATGGCCCAGACCCAGTTCGACCACGTCGCCGAACTGCTCAACCTGGACCCCGATGTTTCTGAAATGCTGCGCTGGCCGATGCGTGAATTCAAATTCATGATCCCGGTGCGCATGGACAACGGCACGCTGAAAGTTTTCTTCGGCTACCGCGTACAGCACAACGATGCCCGCGGTCCCTCCAAGGGCGGTATCCGCTTCCACCCGTCCGAAACACTGGATACCGTGCGCGCCCTGGCAATGTGGATGACCTGGAAATGCGCCGTGGCCGACATCCCGCTGGGTGGCGGTAAGGGTGGCGTGCCCATCGATCCTGCCATCTTATCCGTGAACGAGAAAGAACACCTCTGCCGCGGCTGGATCGACCAGATCTACCGCAACATTGGCCCACGCCAGGACATCCCCGCTCCAGATGTGGGCACCACTCCACAGATGATGGGCTGGATGATGGACCAGTACTCCAAGCTAACCGGCATGTACACCCCCGGGGTGATCACCGGCAAGCCGGTCGGGGGTGGCGGCTCGTTGGGCCGCACCGAGGCCACCGGCTACGGCGTGGTAATTGCCGTGCGCGAGGCCATGAAGCACCTTAATATCGATTCAAGCAAAGCGACTGCCGCCCTACAGGGTTTTGGCAACGTGGCGCAATACGCCGCTCTGGGTTTCACCGAGCAGTTGGGCGGTAAGGTAGTCTGTGTGTCCTACTGGGACCGCGCCGACCGCATCCCCTACACAGTCGCCAAAGAAGACGGCGTCGACGTGCGCTTCCTGATGTCGATTTCTGATGAATACGGTGCCATTCCCAAAGACGAGGCGATGGCCGCCGGATACAAGATCGAAGAAGGTGACGCCTGGTTGAAGAAGGACGTCGATGTGCTGATCCCCGCTGCCTTGGAGGGCCAGATCAATTCCAGCACGGTGAGCCAGATCAGCGACCGGGTAAAGATCGTAGCCGAAGGCGCCAACGGCCCCACCACGCCGGAAGCCGACCGCATTCTGGCCAACGAATCGGTCTTCGTGATCCCCGATTTCCTATGCAATGCCGGTGGCGTTACCGTCTCTTACTTCGAGGGCGTGCAGAACGACATGAACTACTACTGGTCGAAAGACGAGGTCTTGCAGCGCCTGGACCAGAAGATGACCGATGCCTTTACCGCCGTGCTGGAAGTAGCCGCGGGCGAAAAGGTGTACACCCGCGACGCAGCCTATATGGTAGCGATCGACAAGGTCGTCAATGCCATGGAAATGCGCGGCTGGATCTAACGCTAATTTAGCCAAAACCACAGCGCCGGTCATCATGTAAATGACCGGCGTTTTCTTTAAAGGACCAGATGATTTGCCTCCCCAATAATTTATCAATATAATGGGGTTAGCGACAATCAAGATAAGTGAGGGTAAACCATGAGCAAGAAAAAAGATAAGCACGCAGATACTGAAGTCGATCAACTTCCAGATGAAACCACGCTTGAATCATCATTACTCGATTGGGAATACAAATACCTGGTCGATTCCAGTTTCCACTCCGATAGTCTGCGTAACCAGATCATTCAAATCTATCTAGGGATCGTTGGTGTCGCCGGTACGGTAATTTTAGGGTTACAAAATGCCGGGTGGATAGGGAACGATATTAATACCGCCTTTGCCATCCTGGCCCTATTCATCAGTTTGATCGGCTTTATCATGGTACCCATCTTTGCGCGCTTACGCCGCATCGTGATCGAATGCATGCAAGGCACAGCTTTGATCAAACGCTACATTTTCGAACGTGGCGAGAAAAAGAATATCATCTATCCCAACGCCTTCTTATGGGATGCAGACAGCCTACCCAGCGGGACAAATATGCTGACGGCATCCTTTTTATTGATCTTCATTGTAATATTTCTGGACAGTGCCATGCTTGCCATCGCGGTCTATTTATTTCCTTTTGCAAAACTGCCCACCAGCTCGATCTACTTTGCCTTGGCCGTACTATCTGGCTTTTTAACAATTCAAGTGCTCCTCTACCGCTATATGCTTTGGAAAGAAATTGAGGAAGCAATGAAATCCGACCGCCTCCAGAAGAAATGGGAAAACCTGATCGATAAAAACGATCCGCTGTTCCCAAAGCCCAATTTCAGTTTGCAGTTGATTGTGATCTTTCTCGTGGGAGCGGTAATCACGTTTTGCTTGGCCATCAAGATTTAGCTTCACTGCTCGAACATCCCAACCGCATCCCTGGGTGCCCGGGTACCTGGGTGCCTAAGTGCCTGGGCGACTAGTCACTTCCCCAATCCTAGAATAATTAGACGCGGATGATAACCACCTACCTTAAGGTCATTTCTCCCAAATCCATGATAGCATATCCCTTCTGACGAAAGGAGAACCTTATGGCTACCTGGATCA
>JBNKDB010000100.1:0-6783 GCA_050288045.1 Anaerolineales bacterium
CGACGCCGAGTTCATCCACCGATACCGAGCTTGCCACCTTCAAATCGACTGGGTCGGCGATCGTGCCGACGAGGCCCGTCACATCGTCAAAGGCGCGGTTCGTTACCTTGCTCGAATCCACGATTGTCATCGCCAGGACCACGCCCGCCGCAAACGTCAAATGGATGGGGTGGTCTACGGCATCCAGCGCGCCCAGGTCATAGCGCTGCGAATTGAAGACCGAGCCGGTAACTTCATCGAGAAGCACGAATTGGATGCCTTGTCCAGCGGGAGTGTTATTGGGGATTTCGACGTTGAAGGTCACTTCGGCTTCAGGTATTGGAGTCGGTTGGGGAATGGTGGGGGCGTCTGCGGCTGTGGTGGCTTCTGGAGCAGTGTCCGGAGCCGCCCTGCAAGAGCTTAGCAGTGCCAAACCAAGTACCAATGTGATGGTGACGCTGAACAATCCAAACCTTTTGCTGGGTTTCATAGTTGTGATCTTTCGAATAATTGGCTTTTAAGATGCGCCTGATTCTTTCAAGTTTTATCTCAAGATGCAATTGTCATTCCAATCGTATAAAAAATGAATTGCGAAAGTTGTGAACGAAGCGAGCGAGGAATACCTAAAGACCTTATTTGAAAAATTGCTGCGCGAGCAAACCCTCGCAGGTATTCCTTATCTGGCTGGACTATGCCCAGCAGGCTTCGGAATGATGATTGCTGTTTTTGAAAGAACCTACGACATAATTGTATGCCCATTGCAGAGCATTCAACAATGTTATACAGCAAAATAGATTAACTTGCAGGGTGTTGGGTAAAGAAATTATGCCTCTGCTTTGTTGCGCGCTTTGCGTCTGCCCTGGCCAATGTAAGCCAGTCCAATCGAAAGCACATACAGCATGAGTAATGGCCCCAATACCAACCCCATATTGAGCGGGTCAACGGTGGGGGTGATTACTGCCGCCAGGACGGTCATCACGACGATGGCAATGCGCCAGTTGTCTTTCAGCCACTCGGCGCGCACGATCCCCATAGACGCCAACACAAAAATGACCAGCGGAAATTCGAAAGCTAGGCCGATCCAGAACATGATCCCGGTGATCAGGGTGACGTAGCTGGATGGGCGCGGTTCGGTAATGAAGCCTTTGAAATTGATCAAGAATTCCAGCGCGGGGGGCAGCATGAAATAATAAGAGAAGAGTAACCCGCCGACGAAGAAGATCGTCACCACGGGGATGGCAAGCAAGCCCAACATGCGGGCGCGCCGGGAAAGCCCGGGGGCAGCAAAGAGCAGCAATTCCAGGATGATGTATGGCAGGGAGACTGTGAAACCGGCCAGCATCACCACGCGCATCACCACTGAAAGGGGTTCGGTTACGTCGATTGCGACCAGGGAAGCGCGCCCGCCGGGAATTGGGGCAGTCATCCAGGCCAGAACAGGATCAATGAAAATGAAGACCACTGTGCAGGCGATCAGAAATGAGGCCGCCGCCCGCATCAGGTGTTTACGTAAGGCATCGACGTGATAGAGAATTTCGGAGGGGTTTTCGACTGCCATCTGGATGGCGTCGCCCAGTGGAGCGTCTTCAGGTTCCTCGAAAAAGAAAGCTTTCAGCGCCCGAAAAACAGCTTTCAAGGCTTTGAGTAAAGCGGTCTTGAGCCGGTAAATGCTCCTGACAATCCAATCGATGAAGCGGAATGGCGCGGTGATGACGCGCCGGAGGATGTAGAACAATATGCGAAAAAATGTACGCATTTATTATGATTCCTGATGCTCGCCTGGGGGTTCTTTTTCTACTGGCTTGCTGCTCGGTTTGGTCCAGGCTTCAATCCCCAGATCGATCTTCTCGTTGGGGATATCACGTTTGATCTGCTCGACTTCGTCTTTGAGCTCGTTCTGGATTTCGCCGATGTTTTTGACATCTGCCTTGAGTTCTTTTTGGATTTGTTCCAGCTCATCCAGTCCGGCTTCACGCACGAAACGCGTCGGGATTTCACGCAGTTCCTGTGAAGTCTTGCGGACGGCTTGCCAGGTGTCAGAGAGCATGACGCGGCGCACAAGTTTGCCAATCGTGCGCCCCATCTTCACCATGTCATTTGGCCCCATGACAATCAGCATGATGATGAGAATGAAAATGATTTCGGGAATGCCGATACCCAGGATGTCCATAGTGTTTAGTCCGATTCTTCCTGGTTTTGCTCAGAGTTTGATTTGTCTTTGTTGAGCCGAGAGGTCAGGGCTTGGCGAATTTCATTCTGTCGGACGGCCAGGCTGCCCAAAACGCCGTTCACAAAACGCGGCGTGCTGTCCGCGCCAAAGCGTTTCGCCAGTTCGATCGCCTCGTTGATGGCAACCTTGATGGGGGTTTCGCCACTGACGGCAAACTCCCACAACGCGATGCGTAACAGATTGCGGTCGATGATTGAAACCTGGTCAATGGGCCATTCCGGGGCGTGTTCAGAAATGAACTCGTCCAGTTCGTCGCGTAATGGTTCCACGCCAATCACGATCTTCCTGGCAAAATCCTCTAAATTATCGTTGTTTAGAGGGGTTTCCAGGAATCGGTTCTCGATCACTACCCCCGTAGCGTGATCCGTCAGGTCAATTTCGTAAAGAGCTTGCAAGGCGATACTACGTGCCTTGGTACGGGGTTTCATAGAATGCGCGCCTACTCCTCCGGCGGGAAAAAGATATCTTCAATGTGGACGTTAATTTCACCAACTTGCATACCGACCATTTCGGAGATGGCGCGGGCAACATCTTCCTGGATTTCCCGGCTCACCTTGCGGATATTGACTCCGTTGTTCATCACAACATAGATGTCAACGTCGACACCGTCATCGTGGATTTCGATGAAAACGCCTTCACCTTGATGGCCGCGCTTCAAGAGGCGATTTACGCCGCCTGGTGCGGGGTTCATGTGGCTAACGCCTGCTACGTTTAGGGTCGTCAAGCGCGCGATGGCAATCAATACATCGGGCGCAATGGTTGTCAAGCCTGGAGGACGGGGATCTTCACTCATTTTATCTCCAAGTAATCATGTTTATGTCAGGCCGCCATCGATGGCCAATACCTGACCGGTAATATAGGCGGCTTCGTCTGAAACCAGGAAGGCTACCGCTGGGGCGATGTCTTCCGGGCTGCCTTTGCGGCCCAGCGGAATCATGTTCAACAGGCCTGCGCGGGCTTCTTCGGGCACGTCAGCCCAGATGTCGGTTTCGATAAAGCCGGGGGCGACAGCGTTTACGGTGATGTTACGGGCAGCAACTTCACGCGCCAGTGCCTTGGTGAAACCGATCTGGGCGGCTTTGGATGCCGAGTAGTTGGTTTGCCCGGCATTGCCGATGATCCCGGCAATCGAAGTAATGTTAATGATGCGGCCATAGCGTTTGCGCATCATGTGCCGCACGGCGGCTTTGGAGCAATTGAAGGTGCCTTTGGCATTGGTGGCCTGGACGTCATCCCAATCCGCTTCTTTCATCATCATGATGAGCGTGTCGCGGGTGATACCGGCATTGTTGACCAGGATGTCTAGCCCGCCGAATTCGTCGATGGCGGTCTTGATCAGGTTGTGGGCATCATCGAAGTTGGCAACGTCAGCCTGCACAGCCAACGCTTTACCGCCATCTGCTTCGACTTCAGCAACTAAAGCCTCTGCTGCGTCAGCACTGCGATTGTAATTGATGACGATCTGGGCGCCGCGTTTTGCCAGTTCGAGCGCAATCGCTTTGCCAATGCCGCGCGATGCACCAGTAACAACAGCCACGCGACCTTCTAGGGGTTTGTCTTGATTTTGAGACATACCTTGCTCCTGTAATATGCTGTGTATTATACCAATGATTGAAATTTAAGAATTTTGGTTTAGCTTTTCAAAATCAGCGGGTGATCCCAAAGCCAAACGTTGCGTGCTGCGCTCGATGCGTTTCATCAAACCGATCAACACATCACCGGGGCCAAATTCGACGAAAGTGTCGACGCCCTGATCGAGCAGGTAGCGCATGCTTTCCGTCCAGCGCACGCGCGAGGTTAGTTGGGCTTTCAGGTCGGCGGCGATGTTCGAAGCTTTCTTCATTGGTTGGGCAACCACATTGGCGATGATCGGAATGCTGGGATCGCTAATGGAGGCATTTTCGACTGCAGTGTTGAAGGCTTCCTGGGCGTAGCGCATGCAGTGCGAGTGGGCGGCAATGCTGACTGCCAGCTTGACCACTCGGCGGGCGCCGGCTTCTTCCGCCAGGGGCAAGACACGATCCAGGGCGGGAGAATCACCGGAAATCACGACCTGGCCGGGGCAGTTGTCGTTCGCCACCTGTACGGTTTCTTCGGCGTTGCTGGCCTGGGCGCAGAGCGCTTCCATGGTGGGAACGTCCAGACCCAGGATAGCGGCCATGCCGCCGGGCGTGTTCTCTCCGGCGGCTTTCATCAACTCACCGCGCCGCCGTACTAGTTTGAGGGCATCGGCAAAGGGCAGCGCGCCCGCGGCTACCAGGGCGGTCAATTCGCCAAGCGAGTGCCCGGCAACGTAAGCGGGTTGGAAATCCGGATGTTGTTCCTGGAAGACCTGCAAGGCCGCGATGGAATGGGCGAGTAGGGCGGGTTGGGTGTTGATTGTGTCGTTGAGTTCGTCTTCAGGGCCTTCCCAGGCCAGTGTGGAAAGCGAGAAACCGAGCAGTTCGTCGGCTTGCTGGAACAAAGCTTTTGCCTTGGGGTATTCCTCTGCCAGTTGCTTACCCATGCCCACTTCTTGGGCACCCTGACCAGGAAATAAAAACGCAGTAGTTTTTGAGTTTAAATTCACAGCCTCTCCTTAAAAACCGACGGGCCGCTTATTCGGCCCGTTGATTTACTCGCGTTCTACGTCGATGACTTCGCGGCCTTTGTAATGACCACAATTGGGACATACCCGGTGGGGTAAACGCATCTCTCCACAGTTGGTGCACTGCACCAGGTTGCTGTGTTTGAGTGCATCATGTGCCCGGCGGCGATCACGACGGCCCTTGGAAACTTTTCTCTTTGGAAGTGGCGGCATGACTAACTCCTAACTAAACTTTTCCGTAGAAAAATCTTAGATTTTTCCTTGTGAAAACTCATTTTTTTCGAAAACTTGATTTATAAGAATCCAGTTTTCACAGTAATGCCTGCCTTTCGGCAGGCTAGAGGATTATACGTGGGCGAGGCAATGATGTCAAGCCTGAATTGCTGGATTTTCTACCCGTTCGTGCCAACTCGGGAGCGCAAATAGGCTTCGATGAAGCCATCGAGTCTGCCATCCAGCACAGCCTGGGCATTACCTTCTTCGTAGTCGGTACGGTGATCCTTGACCATCTGGTAGGGATGCAGTACGTACGAGCGAATCTGGCTGCCCCATTCAGCTTTTTGATATTCACCGCGCAGTTCGGCCAGTTCCTTCTCTACCTCGCGTTGGTGGACTTCAAGCAACCGTGCTTTCAGGACGCGCATTGCATTCTCACGGTTCTGAGTTTGTGAGCGCTCGTTCTGGCAGGAGGCCACGATCCCGCTGGGTAGGTGGGTGATGCGCACGGCGGTGTCGTTCTTCTGTACGTTCTGGCCGCCCGCTCCGGCAGCGCGGAAGGTTTCGATCTTGAGGTCGTTGGGGTTGATATCCAGGTTGACGTCATCATCGACCTGCGGCAGTACTTCCACCTGGGCAAAGGAGGTATGGCGGCGGTTGTTGGCATCGAAGGGGGAGAGGCGCACCAGGCGGTGGACGCCTTTCTCGGCGCGCAGGTAGCCGTAACTGAGCGGGCCGTTTACAGCAATCGTCACGCTTTTGATCCCGGCTTCTTCACCTTCGGTCATGTCCAGAATTTCGGTTTCGTAGTTGTGCTGCTCGGCCCAACGCAGGTACATGCGTTCTAGCATACCGGCCCAGTCTTGTGAGTCGGTGCCGCCTGCTCCGGCGTTGATCGAGAGCAAGGCATCGCCGCGATCGTATTCGCCGGATAGCAATGTGTCCAGTTCGCGTTTGGCGACCAGCTTTTCGAGTTTGGAAATTTCGCTTTCCAACTCGGCGCGCAGGCTTTCGTCTTCCAGTTCGGCCAGTTCTTTGGCATCAGAAATGCGCTGCGATAATGTGTCCCAACCCTCGATTTCTTGCTTGAGGGTGGAGATTTTTTTCATTAACTTTTGGGCGCTTTGGGGATCATCCCAGATGGTGGGAGATTCGGCTTCTTTTTCCAGTTCGGTTAATTGGTCTCTGCTTTGACCTAAGTCAAAGCCGCACCAGTAGGGCTTGTATTTTTTCGTCGCAGTCGCCGATGCGATCGATCAGGTCTTGCATGGGATTTTCACTCCTGAAATCATAATTGGAGGGCACAAGCTGTGCCCTCCAGCTTATTGTAATAGCATCTGCGCTTTTTTTGCAATGGCTTCTTTATAGTAAGTGGTAAGTCAATTCTCCAATTCGAACGTCACTGAAATCTGGGCGCGCACGCTGATCTGGCCGGGCAAAGCGCCATCGAGGGAAGAGGTATCGCCGCTGGCAATTTCCTGAACCACGTTCTGGGCGTATGCATTACTGCCATAGTAGGAACCCCACCACGAACTGTATCCAGAGTAGGAAGAGACGTAGTCTTCGTGAATATTGGTGGGAACGCCTAACTTCTGGTCGACACCCTTTGCCAGGGCACTCGCTTTTTCCTGGGCGGCTTCGATGGCGAGTTCACGGGCCTGGTCCTTGTATTTGCGCAACTCGGTTGTGCGGAATTCGACGCCATGCAGGTTGGTGACCCCGGCTGAAATTGTTTCCGTGATCAAGTCTTCGAATTTGGAAAGATCACGTA
>JBNKDB010000101.1:0-6531 GCA_050288045.1 Anaerolineales bacterium
GCTGCAATTCGCCACCGAACTGCACGCCTACCAGCGGCGCAAAGGCTCGCGCGTGCCCTACATCTCGCACCTACTGGGGGTTACCGCGCTGGTGCTGCAAGACGGTGGCGACGAAATTACGGCGATTGCCGCCCTGCTGCACGATGCCGTCGAAGACCAAGGCGGCATGGAAACGCTGGCAGAAATCGAAGCGCGTTTTGGCAAAAAGGTTGCCGAGATCGTTTTGGCATGCAGCGACACCACCGAAACCCCCAAACCTCCCTGGCGAGAGCGTAAACTGGCTTACCTCCAACACCTGGAGGCCGCACCGCCGGAAGTCTTACGCGTCTCCCTGGCCGACAAACTACACAATGCTCGCTCGATCTTGCGCGACCTGCACATCCAGGGCGACGCCATCTGGGATAAATTCAACGGGGGAAAGCAAGGCACACTGTGGTATTATCGTTCGCTCTACGAATTCTTCAGTGCCCGTCAGCTTGGCTTCATGGCCGAAGAATTGGGCCGCGTGCTGGCCGAGATCGAGGAAATCGCCAGGGAAGTTTGACCCTTTCAAGGAAACTACTACCAACTGAAAGTCTGTAGCTTTACAGAACCTTTCTTTACTCTAAATCTTTTTCTGCTTAGCTCACTCCTGCTTTCCCCCTTGACTTTTTAGACGGTATCAAAAAAACACATGTAGGGGCGGGGCTTGTCCCCGCCCGCTCCTAGTTGCTTATCGCCATTGAACCAAGGTTGAAGAATAGACCCTATCTACAGACAACAACCGAAATCCTTCCAGACCGCGAAATTACTTTCGCGGTCTGTTTTTTAATGGGTAAGACACATTTTAGCCTGCAACCTTGTTTACCCAATTCCGTATAGGTAAGTAGTAGAGATCATTATCTGTAAAGGAGATTGTAAAAATGAAAACCAAAATCTTGCTACTTATCGCCATCACCACCCTGGCGCTCAGTTCCCTGGCATGCGGTGTCACCATCAACGGACCCGATTTCGATTTCAATGTGATCGAAGGTTCCGGCAACATCGTGGAAGAAGAACGCAGTGTAAGCGACTTCAACGCCGTTACCCTGTCCGGGATAGGCACCCTGATCATCGAATATGGTGATGAAGAAGCGCTGACCATCGAAGCCGAAGACAACCTGATCGAGCACATCGAAACCGAGGTGCGCGGCAACACGCTAGTGATTGGCGTGGAAGACGGCTATACCTTCAACACCAATGCATCCCTGCGCTATTACCTGACCGTGGATGACCTGGAAATGGTCCAGGTTTCCGGCCTCGGCGATGTCGAACTTGACCCGACGGAAGCGGAAAGCTTCTCGGTCGTGATCAGCGGAGCGGGTGACATCGACATCGACAGCCTGGAAGCCGACAAGCTGGACGTCAGTCTGAGCGGCCTGGGCAACCTGAAGGTCGATGGCGGCGAAGTCGTCAGCCAGGAGATCAGCATTAGCGGCACCGGCGACTACGACGGCCGTGACCTGAAAAGCGCGCAGACTCGCGTGGATGTCTCCGGCCTGGGTTCCGCCACCGTGAATGTCAGCGAAAGCCTGGATGTCAACATCAGCGGTGCCGGGCACGTGAAATACCTCGGCCACCCCTCCATCGACCAGACTGTGAGCGGCGTCGGCAGCCTGGATTACATCGGCGAATAGATTTTCCTCCCTCCCCCCTCAGTGCAGCGGCCGGCATATGTCGGCCGCTGTCTTTTTCCCACACCGGTCTGTATATTGGCCCAATCATGCTATAATCTTTTCCACTTGTTCCATCCACTGAGGAGAGGAAGACCCTGTGGCGGGGTTACGCCCCCCATTAGCCACAGCGATATGGACGCCCCCGTTGATGAACAGGAGTCTATGACCATGCCTCTCGAAACCACCACGCCCCAATCGAACTCCACCCCTGGCACGTCTCCAAGGGCATATTCACGCGGCAAGGGAAGCAGGCGATGAATTTCCTGATCACCGGAGCAGCCGGTTTCCTCGGCTCCGCCCTGGCCAACCACCTCTCGCGTGAAGGCCACCAGGTGCGCGGCCTCGACGACCTCTCGGCGGGCGATCCCTCTGCCTTATACGAAGATGTACTCTTCACGCGCGGCGACATCAACGACCGCCCCAAACTGTGGACCTTGATGCAGGATGTGGACGTGGTCTATCACCTGGCAGCGCGCGTGCTGGTGGCCGAATCGATCCTCTACCCGCGCGAATACAACGACGTCAACGTGGGCGGCACGGTCAGCCTGATGGAAGCGATGCGCGATGTAGGTGTGGAACGCGTGGTCTTCATTTCTTCCGGGGCGGTCTACGGCAACCAGGAAACACAGCCCCTCAAAGAAGATTCTCCCACCTTCCCCCATTCCCCCTATGCCGTCTCCAAACTGGCCGGTGAATTCTATGTGAACACAATCGGCAGCCTGTGGGGCATCGAAACCGTTTGCCTGCGGGTCTTCAATGCCTACGGCCCCGGCCAACACCTACCAGCCGCCCACCCACCGGTCATCCCCAGTTTCCTGTATCAGGCGCTGCGCGGTGGTTCATTGGTCGTGCATGGCTCCGGCAACCAGACCCGTGATTTCATCTATATCGATGACGCCGTGCGCGCGATGGTGGCCGCCGCCACTGCCCCAGGTGCCAACCGCACCGTGATCAACGTGGGCAGCGGGATGGAAACCTCGATCCGCGATCTGGTGAGCCGCATTCTGGAGATCACCCACAGCACCGCCGAAGCCTTGTATACCCCGCGCAACGATCCCGGCGTCTCGCGCATGTGCGCCGACCTGTCATTGGCCGGTGACCTTTTGGGCTATATGCCGCGCGTGCCCCTGGAAGAAGGCCTGCGCCTGACGTTAGAGGCCGACCCGCGTTTCCAGAAGATGCTGGAAAAGAGATAAACCAATCCTAAAACGAACCGGCGCTGCGGAGGCGTATTCCACAGCGCCGGTATTTATTTAATGTTGCAGGCGACTTCAGTCGCCGTAGCAATGACCCGCGACGTTGGTTATTCCTCGTCGGGATGGTTATCCAGGATGCTTTCGATCAACTCCAGGACGTTATCGGACAACTTATCGACGGCATCCCCAGCGGCGATGTTCTCTTCAAGCTGGCTGATTTTGGTTGCCCCGGTGATCACGCTGCTGACCTCTTTGCGTCGCAAGATCCAGGCAATCGCCAGTTGGGCCATCGTCAAGCCCAGATCACTGGCCAGGCCAGTCAGGGCACGCACCTGCATGATCTTCTCCGCAGTGATCTCATCCTTGATCCAGGCCATACCTTCCTTCGCCGCCCGGCTGTCTTTTGGAATACCCTCGTTATATTTACCGGTCAGGATACCAGAGGCCAACGGACTCCAGGTGGTCAGGCCGATGCCCAAGCAGTCGCACACGTTCATCAACTCGTATTCCACCCGGCGGCGGCGGAACATGTTGTACTGCGGTTGTTCCATAGAAGGCGGGATCAGGTTGCGCTTCTTGGCCACGCCATCCGCCATGGCGATCTGCACGGCACGCCATTCTGACGTGCCCCAATACAGGATCTTGCCCTGCTGGATGAGGATGCTCATGGTCTCGACCAACTCCTCCAACGGGGTATCGGGATCATATCGGTGGCAGAAGTACAGGTCGAGGTAGTCGGTATCCAGCCTCTTCAACGAGGCATGCACAGAATCGAAAATATGCTTGCGCGATAGACCGCGCCCATTTGGCCCGGGCATGGTCGGCCAGAACACCTTGCTGGAGATCACCAGTGCCTCACGCGGCAAATCCTTGATCGCCTTGCCCATCACGATCTCTGCCTGCCCCTGGGCGTACACATCGGCATTGTCGAAGAAATTGATCCCGTTATCGTATGCGGTTCGGATCAAGTTGGTGGCGACTTCGTCATCGATCTGGTCGCCAAAGGTTACCCAGGCCCCCAGAGAAATCTCGCTCACTTTAAGGCCAGAGCGGCCCAATCGTCGGTAGTGCACTGATAGCTCCTATGATGTAAATTGACGCACATTACTTAAATGTGGAAAATGCAAAGCATTTTCCTAAGAAGAAATAATCTCCGATTATTTCTTCCATGGTACAGAAAAAAGGAACCTAAGTCAACCGGCTTGGGCAAACCCGCGATCCAATCTTACCGCTTGCCTTTCACCGCCTCGATGATCTCCGCTGCCAGATCCCAGCGGTTGAAAGGCGGCATCAGGTAGATTCCGCTGCCCCAGGCCTTGATCTGTTCGATCAGTTCAACGGCGATACGCACACCCTCGCGCGGGGCATCTTCGCCTGCGTCCTCAATGCGTGCCATCATCTCGGCCGGGATGTTGATCCCCGGCACCTCGTTATGCAGGAAAGCAGCATGGCGCAGGCCATACAGCGGCAGCACGCCCACCAGGATGGGTTGTTCGAGCGGGCCGAACTCAGCGGCATAGCCCTCCAAGAAGGTTTGCGCTTGCTCCGGTTCATAGACCGGCTGGGTGAGGAAGAAATCGGCGCCGTTCTCCAATTTACGGCGCAGCACCTTGATCTCGCGCGCCGGGTCTTTGGGCGTCAGGTTGAGGGCAGAACCTACGAAGAAGGAGGTCGGCGAACCGATCTCCACCCCGGCATGATCGACCCCGACGTTGAAGCCCTGCTTGATGAGCTTAACCAGGCCAGAAGGCACCAAGTCGTAATCATCCATCGCTTCGGGGTAATCACCAATCGCAGTCGGGTCACCCATTACCACAAAGACGTTGCGCACACCGAGGGCGTGGGCAGCCAGCAGATCGCCCTGCACGCGCAGCAAGTTGCGGCCACGGGTAGGGAAATGCAGCGTGGTTTCAATGCCCACCTGCCCCTGGATCAAATCGCACACCGCCCAGGGACTCATGCGCATGCGCGCCATTGGGCTGTCGGCCACATTGATCACATCCGCCCCGGCTTCGGCCAGCAGACTGGCTCCGGCCAGCAATTTGTGGGTGGATAGGCCGCGCGGCGGGTCCATCTCGACCGCAATCGGAAATGCTTTCGACGCGAATTTATGTGCCAGTTGCGAGCTTTTATCATCCAAAGCCTCGCTGTCCAACGCTTCGATGTGCTCGTCACTGCCGCCATTGGCGTAATCTTCCGGCGGGGTGATGTCCAACGCTTCGCGCATGGCTGCAATATGCTGCGGAGTGGTGCCGCAGCAGCCCCCGATCACGCAGGCCCCCGCATTGCGGAAAGCCAGGGCGTACTCGCCAAAGTATTTCGGCCCGGCCGGGTAGCGAATGCGCCCGCCGTCTTGTTCCGGCCAGCCAGCGTTGGGCTGCACCAGGAAACGTCCCTTGGGGAGTGCGGCACGCATTTGCTTCAGAATGCGCAAAAGCTGCGCCGGGCCGCCGGAGCAATTAATGCCGATCACGTCGGCCCCGGCCGCGAAGATTTCCTCGGCGACCTTATGCGGCGCATCACCCAGCAGGGTACGGTCGTCGCGCGTGAAGGTCATCGAAGCCACCACCGGTAAGCTGCACACCGAGCGGGCGGCGCGTACGGCAGCGCGCACCTCATACAGGTCGGTCTGGGTTTCGATAAGGATCAAGTCCAGGCCACAGCCGCACATCGCCTCGATCTGTTCCACGAAAGCAGCCTCAGCCTGTTCGGGCTGTACGCGCCCAAAGGGGGCCAGGCGGATGCCCAGCGGGCCGATATCCCCGGCGATCAAGATGTCCTGGCCAGACTCCTCCACCACTTCGTGCGCCAATCCTACCCCGGCGCAGTTAATCGCTTCGAGTTGGTCTTCCAGACCATGTTCGGCCAGCTTGAAACGGTTGGCGCCAAAGGTATTGGTGGTAATCATCTGTGCCCCGGCGGCGATGTAATCGCGGTGGATTTCGGCTACCAGGTCGGGGTTGGTGAGATTGAGTTGGTCAAAGCAGTCCTCGAAGGACACGCCGCGATTGTGCAGCATGGTGCCCATCGCACCATCGGCCACCAGCGGTTTCCTTTGAGCGAGTAAATTCAAAAATTTTGATTCGGTCACGTTTTCACCTTTAAAGCTTTCAGCGGTTAGCAATCAGAGATCAGGTTGAAACATCGAAAATCTACCAAGCGATAATCTCAACCAAACGGTTTTCGTAGGGGAGGGTTTATACCCTCCCTCACATGTTGCACGACAAATTATTTTTTCCGTATAAAGTTCATCAAGCGTCCATTTGAGCGGGTTTTCTTGAATGTAACGTCGATGGTTATGTAAATCAATTTCGTCTTGAATAACATGGTCGTAGAAAGAGCGTTGCCAGAAGGGTATGCCTTTACGCTTACGATATTCGTTTATCCGGCGGGAAGAAAATGTTTTGAAAGCGCGCACAACCTCAGTAACCCCATGAGTTCGTTCAGGTGTAGGGGAGGGTTTTTCCCTACCTGTCGCGAACGATTCGATTCTTCCAAAACAATAATTCCGTACCTGATGAACGATCTCACCTTCCTTGGACAAGATCATTTCTTCTCCTGAAACCTCGCCGAGAACACATTCTCTCCCGTGAGTGCATATTGTTATGAAATATGTACCGGGTTTGGCGTAATCATATTCT
>JBNKDB010000102.1:0-6338 GCA_050288045.1 Anaerolineales bacterium
CGCCACCAAAACATGGCTAACGAATTTGCCTCAATTCATTATACAGTTTTTTTAGGCAAAATGCACCTGCCTATTCTTAGATTGTGCTTATAAATCCTTATAACTTCCACTTGACGTAGCTCAGATTTGAGAGGCTGTGACTGTTTCCCCAGCAGGTTGCCAATTGGTGAGCACGAAGCTGGCCACGATCAACACCAGGCTGACCAGGAAATAACCCTGGAAAGACGCACGTTCGCCCAGCAGCAGGGCGATCACCGCCAACGAAGTCAACGGCAGCATGAAGATCAGCGAGACGATGCGCGCCAAAGGCACGCCGCGCGCGCTGGTCTCTCGCAGGGCCGTCGTCCAGGCCGCGTAGGCCAGGCCGTTCAACAGGATTCCGGCCACCGCCGCCACACCGATCCCGGCCACGTCGAGCGTAATATCCGTTTGGGCAAGCTCGGCCAAACCAAATGGGGCAACCAGCACCAGGCTGGCAAAGCTGCCAGCCAACAAGAATTGAGTCTGGTTTTCTTTGAGCACGGTTGCGCTGTAATAACTAAAGGCTCCATAGCTCACCCCTGCCAGCAACCCCCACAGCACACCCGCCAGGTTGCTGAACTGCAATTGCAGCAGGTGGCCTTCGGTGGCGATCAGGCCCACCGCAGCCAACCCACACAGCAATCCCAAACTTTCCCTCAACCGCTGCCCCACGTTGGCTTTCTCCTTGCCCACGATCCAGGCAAACAGCACGATGAAAATCGGCCAGGTGTAGACCAGCAAGGTGGTTTCGGAGGCGCTGTCGAAAGCCCGGAAGCTCTGGATTTGCGGCACGGTGTAGGCGAAATACCCCAGGCTGCCCCAGAACAGGTAACCCCAGCGGAACCCGGCGAAATAGTGTTCCCGGCCGCGGGCGTTGCGCAGATCATAGACCAGGAAGAACAGGAAGGTGAATGCAAAGGTGATGGCGGCCAAGAGGAACTGCGAATGCAGCGAAAGCAGCCGCCCGATATACGAGCCAAAGCTCCAACATAAGATCGTGATGCCGGCATAGATGTAGGCGGTTTTCATAGAATTAAATTATACAGCCTGCCGCTAACCAGGTGAAGACAGTAGATTTGCGTGGGTGTTGGCTATATAATAGAGAAAAGTTTGGGTTGGATGATATAACCCAGTGAAGGATATAAGTAGTGTGCGCATATATACGATCAGATTCAGATATAAACGTTTTTGAAGATATCCTAAATACGAATTTCCAAGGGTCTTATGTAAAAATATTGCATCCCTCCAAATTGGATGGTCTTTTCTATCAGGCTGCCCATGACGGCAAGCTAATCATCGTATCACCAAATATCAATGGCTGGATTGGATTAGGGGGAGGCTCTACCACATTTTGGATGCGCGTTTTTAAAGAAAACAATTACTCTGGAATGTTTTTTGAGCAGGCATATGAAGAGGAGTCTAGACTACTAGAAGAAGATATAAAGTTTGTACTATGGTCTTATCAAGTTTGGGAGAACGGTAATCTGCTTGATAGGTTTTTCTCTAATCCGACCTGGATCTATGAATTCGCAGAAGCAACTTCATTTGATGAGGTATTAGGACCTTACTTTTATCCAGAAAATGACCGGGACTCACCAGCAAATGATTCGCCGGAAAAATGGGAAGTGTTTCAAAAATCACATCTTGGCAATATTGATCTATTGAAGGAAAAAGGTTGGCTCAAACAAAACGCATCACATCTATCTGGGACTACCGCTGATAATTTTTCAACCTCTTATGAAGGATTCGAGCGATTTCTTTCATCCTTGATAATCCCATATACAAAAATTGACTATGATGCGAGTCATATTGGAATTTATTTAGATGTCATAAGTGGTCGATTAGACTTAACAAAAAGTCCAGATTTTATAGATATATATCAAAAGACGAAATCCCTTCCGGATATTGAAAATTTGTCATGGACGCTGCTCGATATCAAGGAACGAGATAAGCGTCAGGTCTTGTATTCCTAAAGAAATTGATTCATCCTTGCCCTTGCCTTCCCAAAGGCTTATAATCAGCCTGTCATGCCCATTCTTGATCCGAATACCCTGGAGTTTATCAGCCGCAGTGCCGAGCAGACCCGCCGCGTCGGTATGCGTTTAGGCGCGCTCCTGAAACAGGGGGATGTGGTCTGCCTGGAGGGCGACCTGGGCGCGGGTAAGACCACCCTGGTGCAGGGATTGGCCTCTGGGTGGAACTCGCTCGATCCGGTTTCCAGCCCCACATTCGTGCTCGTCAACGTCTACCGCCGCCAGGACGGCCAACGTCTGGCCCACCTGGATGCCTACCGCTTGAGTGGGCCGGGAGAAGCCGATGCCCTGGACCTCGACGAATTGATCGAAAGCGGCCCGCTGGTCGTGGAATGGGCCGGCCGCATCCGCCCGGCCTTGCCGGAAAACCGGCTCTGGATTCGCATGAACCACGTCGCCGAAGAGCAGCGCAGTATGCAGTTCGATGCCTCCGGCGAACGCTATCAAAAAATGATCACTATTCTGCGCGAGCAGATGTTTGGAGTAATCTAATGCTGCTGGCTTTGGACACTTCCACCCGCCAGACCGGCGTGGCGCTATACGCCGACGCCCAGGTGCTGCACGAGAACGTGTGGTTCTCCAAGCGCCGCCACACCGTCGAACTCACCCCTGCGATCGATGCCGCCCTGGCAATGAACGGCCACACCCTGGACGACCTGAAAGCCGTGGCCGTTGCCACCGGCCCCGGTTCGTACACCGGGCTGCGCATCGGTCTGGCAGTCGCCAAAGGGCTGGCGCTGGGACGGCACCTGCCGCTGATCGGCGTGCCCACTTTCGAGGCCCTGGCCTACGCCCAACCGCTGCGCGAAGACCCTATGTTCGCCGTGCTGGAAGCCGGGCGCGGCCGCCTGGCAGTTGCCCAGTACCGTGTTAAAAAGGAAGCCTGGAAAATCAAAGGCGAACCGGAAGTGCTGACTCCGGAAGAACTTTCCAACCGCATCCGCAAACCCACCTGGATTTGCGGCGAGTTGAACGCCGAAGTGCGCAAAATTCTGGGCCGCAAACATAAGAATGCCCTGATCGCGCCGCCTGCGCTTAGTTTGCGGCGGCCTTCCTTCCTGGCCGAACTGGCCTGGGAGCGCTGGCAGGCGGACGACACCGACGACCCTGCCACCCTGGCGCCCTATTATTTGCAGGTGGGCGACCCTATCCCGGCATGATGACTTCCCCAGCAGGCACCCTGCGCATCCGCCCCATGCAGGTCGCAGACGTCGAGCGCGTGCATGAGATCGATATGCGCGCCTTTGCCCTGCCCTGGCCAATCAACAGCTATCTCTTCGAGATCGAGCGCAACCAGGCCGGGTACTGCTGGGTAGCCGAAATCGGTGAACCGGGTGGGAAACCGCAAATCGTGGGTATCCTGGTGATCTGGCTGCTGGTGGATACGGCCCACGTCGCCACCATCGCCGTCGATGCCGACTACCACCGCCAGGGCATTGCCCGGCGCATGCTGTTGCACGGCCTGACCGAAACCGCCAGAAACGGCGCCATCGAAGCTACCCTGGAAGTGCGTGTCGGCAACCATGCCGCCCAAACGCTCTATCGCCAGTTCGGTTTCGAGGTGGTCGGCGAGCGCAAGAGCTTCTACAGCGACAACGGCGAAGACGCCTTGATCATGACCGTGACCGGGATGAATGTGGATTATTTGGAAGCGCTGGCAGAAACATTCGGCGTGGATTAAGTAGAGTATCAAGTATGGACAGATTTCTAACAACTGTAGGTTGTCCATGTCCTTACAAAACGAAGCACAAATAGCGTACAAATCACGTACAAGTGCGTTTGATAGGAATAGATGGTAATTGAATGCTATAAGTCGCCGAAAGCGCGCGACGTAAGCACTTAGCTGGAGGTTTATTGTGGATGCCAACGAAGTCCTGAACCAGGTTGCGGCCGAAGTATCGACCTGCCTGAAGTGCGATTTACACCACTCTCGCAAGAACGCCGTCCCGGGCGCCGGCCCGGCCACTGCCGAGATCATGTTCATCGGCGAAGGGCCGGGGTTCCATGAAAACGAACAAGGGCTGCCTTTCGTAGGGGCGGCCGGGCGTTTCCTGGACGAATTGCTGGCCGGGATCGGCATGCAGCGCAACCAGGTTTTCATCACAAACGTGGTAAAATGCCGTCCGCCAGGAAACCGCGACCCACAAAATGAAGAGTTGGCAGCCTGTGATGGTTATCTTGAACGCCAGATCCAGGTCATCAACCCGAAAGTGATCGTCACCCTGGGGCGCTTTTCGATGGCAAAGTTCTTACCGAATGCAAAGATCAGCCAGGTGCACGGCCAGCCGGTACGCGTGAAAGGCCGCTTGATCGTACCCATGTTCCACCCCGCTGCGGCGTTGCACCAACCATCCTTACGCAGCACTGTAGAAAACGACTTCAACCGCTTACCGGAGTTGATCGCTGAAGCCGGTGAAGCGCCAGAGTACCAAGAGCAGGATTCAGACGATAACAATTCAAACGAGGAGCCAAAACAATTGAGCCTTTTTTAGTACGGTTCTAGTTTTAGCAAAAAGATGAACACAAATTTAGAAACCCTTAAACAAAAATTCCGCCAACGCGAAGCCCGCATTGCCGTACTCGGCATGGGCTATGTTGGCCTGCCGCTGGCAGCCGTCCTGGGCGAAGCCGGATTTAACGTGACCGGCATCGACCCTATCGCTGAGAAGGTCGATCTTCTCAACCAGGGCAAGAGCTACGTGGACGATGTACCCACCGAGCAAGTTGCCCGCCTACTGGCCGAAGGCAAACTGACCGCCACCACCGATTACTCGGTGCTGCGCGAGATCGACGCGGTCAGCATTTGCGTGCCGACCCCTTTGCGCAAGACCGGCGACCCCGATCTTTCCTTTATCTTGTCTGCTACCGAAGACCTGGCGAAGTACGTACACGCTGGCATGGTCATCGTGATGGAATCGACTACCTACCCCGGCACCACCCGCGAGATGGTGCTGCCCATGCTGGAAGAGAGCAGCGGCCTGAAAGCCGGTGAAGATTTCTTCCTGGCCTTCTCCCCGGAACGCGTCGACCCCGGCCGTGAAGACTGGACCACCGTCAACACCCCCAAGGTGATCGGCGGCGTAACCGAAGCTTGCACGGAAATCACCTCCTTCTGGTATGCCCAGGCTATGAAGACCGTCGTGTCGGTTTCCTCCGCCGAAGTTGCCGAGATGGCCAAGCTGCTCGAGAACACCTTCCGCATGGTCAACATCGGCCTGGTGAACGAAATGGCAATCATGTGCGAGCGCCTGGGCGTGGACGTGTGGGAAGTGATCGACGCGGCTGCTACCAAGCCTTTCGGCTTCATGAAGTTCACCCCCGGCCCCGGCCTGGGTGGGCACTGCATCCCCATCGACCCGCTCTACCTGTCCTGGAAACTCAAGGCGCTGAACTACACGGCGCGCTTTATCGAACTGGCTTCCGAGATCAATACCAACATGCCGCGCTACGTAGTCACCCGCGCAGCCGAAGCCCTGAGCGACAAACTCGCCAAGGCGATCAAAGGCAGCAATTTCCTGGTGCTCGGTGCAGCCTACAAGCCCGACATCGACGACGTACGCGAATCACCGGCCCTCGACGTGATCGGTCTGCTGGCCCAGCGCGGTGCTGAAGTCAGCTACCACGATCCCTACATCCCCCACATCACTCACGACGACTGGGCGATGGACAGCGTGGCCGACCTGACTGCCGCCGTCAAAGCCGCCGATTGTGTGGTTATCATCACCAACCATGCGGCCTACGATTACGACGCGCTGCTGGAAGATGCCAAGCTCGTTCTGGATACGCGTAATGCCCTTGGAGACAAAGGGGCCAAACACCCGAAGGTTGTCAGGCTATAATGGCCCGGTACCTGCTCACCGGTGCTGCTGGATTTATCGCCGCGCGTGTGGCGGAAATCCTGATTGAAGACGGAAATACAATCGTAGGCGTCGATAACATGAACGACGCCTACGATGTTCGTATGAAGGAATATCGCCTGGAAAAGCTGCGCCAGGATCATGCGTTTTCCTTCCATAAAATGGACATTTCCGACCGGGAAGCCGTTGCTGCCCTGGGTGAAGAAGTCCAGGGTTTCGACGGCGTCATCAACCTGGCGGCGCGCGCCGGTGTGCGCGCCAGCGTGGAAAACCCGTGGGTCTACGTGGACACCAACCTGGTGGGCACGCTCAACCTGCTGGAACTCTGCCATACCGCTGGGATTCCCAAATTTGTTTTAGCCTCCACATCCAGTATTTATGGCGCTGACGCCCCCCTGCCCACCTCGGAGACTGCCGACAGCAGCCA
>JBNKDB010000103.1:0-5474 GCA_050288045.1 Anaerolineales bacterium
CCAAACGCAAGAAATCCTTATCTAAGGACCTATACGGCACCTCGCACATCATCTCGCTGGCCGAAGCCGAATACGTTTACGAAAATGGTGCCGGGGAAGTGATCGTTGGTACGGGGCAGTTCGGGCGCGCCGGGCTGTCCCCCGAAGCGGAAGAATTCTTCAAGCAGATGTGCTGCCAGGTCAAACTGCTGCCCACCAAGAAAGCCATCGCCGCCTGGAACCAGGCCGAAGGCGATGTGATCGGGCTATTCCATATCACCTGCTAAGTTTTTATTATTCCCCACGCATGATCTTTTGAATTTCTTGCTGCGCGTCGATGAGCGGGCAGTAGAAGATATCCGCCGGGATAGAGGCGTTGTAATCTTTGATCTTGTGGTTCAGTTCGGTTACCTTCTGGTGAAACCGATCTTGCGCCCGGCGCCATTCCTCGACCACCAACCCGCGTTCCTCGTCAGTTTCCTCATGCCAGGCCCAGGTGCGCGCCAGTGTCTGGCGGGCTTCGCCGTACTCGCGCTCGATCTCCTGGCGCAGTTCGATCCAGGCCGGGGCAAAGCCGCGCTGCTTGAGCATATCGTAGGCTAGCTGCCAGGCCGGGTCCCCGTGCGGGTTCTCATTTAAATTCAGTGGTTTACCTTTACCGGATAAATTATCAAACTTCCCCTCTTCAATCGCCTTACGAATAATCTCTTCTATTGCTCGATCTCGACCGGTCATCACATGCACCTTTAAGTTGACTATGGCACGGTATAGCTGGCTTGCACGTTTTCTGCCGGGTCCAATAAAGTCGCAATCTCACCTGACTCCCACACCGGATCCCCCAACCCCCAATATAACTCTACAACTGAACTGGGGCCTTCTTTGGTGAACACGGTCACCGCCCCATCTTTGTACATCGTCAAGGCCGGGAAGCGATAGGTATGCCCATCGCTGTCCTGCAACTGCCACCCGGCCAGCGAAAGTTCCTGGTCGCCCACATGGCGGATCATGATGCGCTCGGTGGTCAGGTCGCCTGCCCCGACCACGTTAGTGATCTCCAACAACCCGGCCACGGCCTCCCCCACCGGCAGCGTAGCAGTCGGTTCTGCGACCTCAAGCGCTTCCCCGCCCTGACCAACAGCCTGCTGGACATCAGTAGGCGGCGTGGTGGGTGCAGGATCGAGCGCGGCAGGTACCTGATTACGTGACCACAGCGTCAAAACCAGCAGCGTCGTCGCCGCCGAGACGATCACGTTTATGAGCAGATAGATACCGAGACGTTTCAGGCCCTTCACAAATGATTTCCAGTTTTGCGTGTGTTGCTACCCATCATAGCACATTTTGTGCCTATTGACGTATATCAAATGCTTTACTAGAATTAACCATCGACTCCCGTAAAGCGAGATTCGAAAACACATAAAAACATCCCGAACGAACCAGCGTTCATTGACATCGGTTCAAATCTCATGCCCTACATTATCGACGGACACAACCTGATTCCAAAAATCCCCGGCCTCAGCCTGGAAGACCCGGAAGACGAGGCCAAACTGGTCGAACTGCTGATCGAGTTTTGCCAGAAGACCGGCAAGCGTATCCAGGTATTTTTCGACCGCGCTCCCACCGGGCATTCGCGCGTGCGCAATTTCGGCTCGGTCGTCGCCCGCTTTGCACGCTCCGGCCAGACCGCCGACGACGCCATCTACCGCTACCTGCAAAACCTGGAAGGCGCCGCCCATAATTGGACAGTGATCAGTTCCGACCGTATGGTACAGAACGGCGCCCGCCACTCACGCGCCCGCGTGATCCCTTCTGAGGAATTCGCCCGCACGTTGCTAGATACGATCTATGGAGAAAACATGCCCGAACCAGACGATGTCAATCTGAGCGCGGACGAAGTCGACGAATGGTTGGACTTGTTTGGAGATACAGAGGGAGTGGAATAAGGAAAGCGTTATGCCGCTATTTAGAAGGAGAACGCGCCAGCGTATGCCCAAACCGCGTCGCCCGTGGGCGGTGACTGCCGTAGCCCTGCTGCTGGTAGTCGAAGGGCTGGGCCTGATCGGCGCGGCAATCTACGATTTCCCCTTCGACCTGGTTGGGGAAGCCCAAAATATCCACGACGTTTCCGAATTCTTGATGCTCTTCCTGCCCACCGCCGTATACGGATTGATGGGCCTGGTTGCCCTGTTGGGTTGCCTGGATACGCTGCGCATGACGCCCAATTCCTGGACCACGGCCATGCTCATCCAGGGCATCAACCTGTTTTCCGCCCTGCTGCAATACTTCGGCACGCGCCCCGTTTATATTTACTTCATCATGGCCTACAGCCTGTTCATGGTGATCTACTTGCATTACAGCGGCCTTCCCGGCCAATACCGCTTCCGCCCGACAGTTGCCCGCAGCGAAGGGAGCGATGATGCCTGAGAACGACCGCGACCTGCTGCGGCGCTTCGAGCCGGTGCTGCGCTTTACCGCCGGGGAAAGCTTTTTCCCAATGGACGCCGCCGCCTACGTGCGTAACAGCAGCCTGTGGGTCAAGCGTCCGGACGAGGTCGAATCCGCCTGCCTGGTACCCGAAGGCGAACTCAACCTGGAAAAACTGGCCGCTTCCTACCCCGAAAAATTCGGGGCGGTGCACTATATCAAATTCATCGAACCACTCAATATCGGCGATCTGGCTGCTTACCGTTTGAAGCAAGGTATCGCCGAACTGACCGCTCCCAAAGATGTCAAGCACGTTTTCCATCCCGGGCGCGGCCGCCTGGCGCGCGTTGGGTATGGTTCGCGTTTCTTCGACGCGCTTTTCTCATTGACCCTGTTCGCACGCGGCCGTGTGCCCGGCGACACTGCCGCGGCCGCCGCCCTGACCTACCAGGGCCTGATGCAGCAAAATGAGCAGTACCGCTATTACGGGCGCGTGCTGCGCCGTGATGGTTGGATAGCGCTGCAATATTGGTTCTTCTACGCCTTCAATAACTGGCGTTCCGGCTTCCACGGCGTCAACGACCACGAAGCCGATTGGGAATCGATGCTGATCTTTCTCTATGAAGACGGCGACGAAGTGATCCCGGAATGGGTCGCTTACGCCGCCCACGACTTTGAAGGCGACGACATCCGCCGCCGCTGGGACGACCCCGAGTTGGAACGCATCGGCGAGCACCCCGTTGTATACGTGGGGGCCGGTTCGCACGCCAGTTATTTCACCCCCGGGGAATATCTGGCCGAGATCGAAATCCCCTTCCTTTCTCCCTTTGCCCGCCTGGTCGACTACCTGCAAAAAAGCTGGCACCGCCTGATGCGCAATGCCCTGGGAGAAGAAGGTAACAACCACGAAGGCTTCAACGTCTTCCGCATCCCCTTCGTGGACTACGCCCGCGGCGATGGTATCCGCCTGGGGCATGGACAAGAAAAGCCATGGAGCGAGCCGGTCATGATCAGCAAACCACCGGACTGGGTGCGCGATTTCCGCGGCCTGTGGGGCCTGTATGCCCAGGACCCGGTCTCCGGCGAAGACGCCCCGGCCGGGCCGATGTACAACCGGGACGGCAGTGTGCGCCACTCGTGGTACGACCCGATCGGTTGGGTAGGGCTGGACAAGGTCGGGCCACCCAACTTGAGTGCTGAGACTGCTCGCCGCCGCTCGCGTGAGATCCAACATCGCCAAGACACACGTCGCGTGATCCTGGCCGAAAAGAGCAACCAGTTGCGTGATCTGGACGTAGAAGCGCGCGCCATGCAAGACCAACCTCACCTGGGCAGGCTGTATGCCGAGCACCAGCACAAGATGGAACAACTCTCGGCCGAGATCAACACACTGCGCGCTCAATCCACCTCCGATGCAGCCCTGCTGCAAGCATTGAGCGAATACATCACCAACCACGAAGCCGGGAAGCGCAGCCCGGTACGCGGTCACCTGCGTCGCCCGCAGCGCCCGGCCGACGAGGTCAACCTGCGCATCGGCCGTCTGGCCGAAGTATGGTCGGCGTTGAGCATTGGCATCATGATGTTGGGATTTGTCGGCATCGTGCTGTTTGCCCGCGAGTATCTTGCCGCGGGCCTGGCTGCGCTGCTCTCGTTAGTAGTCTTCATTGAAGCCAGTTTTCGCCGCCAGTTGGCAAAACTGCTCACCAGCCTCACCAACCTGCTGGCTTTCTGTGCCCTGCTGGTGCTGCTCTATGAATTCTTCTGGCAGGCCGTGATCGTGGCCGTGCTGACCGCCGGGACATATATCATGTGGGTGAACGTACGCGAACTCGTATCCAGAAAATGATTTTGTGAGTTTTAGATTGTCGGAAGGGATGATCTTTGGGGGAAACGATATTTAAAAGGCCAACTTGAACTTCCATTACCAACTTTAGCTAAACTTCATCAAGCCGGCGATCTCCCCAAAAAGTTCGAATATTTTGAATCCCTTTTTCGTTTTAATTGAAACGGAGTACTGTCTAAAAAAAACGCATAGAGCATTTCGGAGGTCTGCATTGAAAGCATTGGTCGTCTATGATTCTGTACATGGAAATACGGAGAAGGTCGCCCAAATGGTTGGGGAAGTTATCGGCGCGCAGGTGCACCTTGTTAGCAAGATAAACCCCGCTGATTTAGCCGGATACGATCTACTGGTATTCGGTTCGCCTACCCACGGCGGCTTTCCCACAGAAGGGATTCATAATCTGCTCAAAGGATCGCTTGCGCTAAATGGTATCAACACAGCCGCCTTCGACACTCGTACCAAGACAACGATCTTTGGCTATGCTGCCCCCAAAATGGCCCGCAACCTGGAGAAAAACGGTGGAAAACTCTTGTTACCGCCAGAAGGTTTTTACGTGGGAGGTATCGAAGGCCCGTTGCTGGTTAGCGAGCTTGAACACGCCGGCACCTGGGCACAAGGGTTAGTTCGCTGAAGCTTTATCAATCAGATCAGGTTGCAATACGAGGAGGATTAAAGTGACTGTTACACCACAAGAGCAAGTTATCGCTGCTGGTATGCCCGACCCACGCTGGAAAAACCTTTATCGCATTGGCTACATCCTCTCCATATTTTTCCCCATCTCGATCATCCTTGCCGTGGTTGCCTATTTCATCTGGCCATATACACCTGGCTTCACCTCCTTGGCAGACATTTTTACGTTGCTGCAAAGTGATCGCATGGCAGGCTTGATGTCGCTTGATTTTATGATGGCCTTCCTCATCCCGTTGATGATCCCGCACTTACTGGCAATGTACGTGGCCCTAAAGCCAGTCGATGAATCATTTGCATTGATCGCCTTGGTCTTTGGCCTGATCGCCAACACATTGATCCTGGTAGGCAGGCCGTGGACTGAAATGGTTTACCTCAGCGATCAATATACAGTCGCGGCCAGCACGGCAGTAAAAAGCCAATATCTGGCCGCCGGAGAGGCTGTCCATGCACTTTTCAATGGCACCGCCTGGATGTGGTGGAATATATTGACGGGTGTTTCCTACCTGATCTTCGAGCTGCTTATGTTGCGGAGTAAAATCTT
>JBNKDB010000104.1:0-4469 GCA_050288045.1 Anaerolineales bacterium
GCCAAGCAAACCGGCCGCCAGCACCCAGGGCAGCCCGGAAAAGAGCATCAGGGCCGGGCCTTGCGGCACGAGCGGGAAGCTTGGGATGGGCAGCGCGTTCCCCGAAGGTAAGCGTACCCCGAATAATAATGCCGTAAAGGGAGTGATTAGAAAGAACAGCACCAATAAGACCCATTGGCGCGCTTTCCAGGTATCGTGATAATGGCGGCTGCGCCAGAGCAGGAACAGCAACAGTCCGGCCAGGGCAAACCAACCAATCCAACCTACCAGCGTTTGCGGATAGGTGAAGAATCGGGTTTCGCTCCAAAGACTAAAAAAATATTCCATATCGCTCACTGGTGCAAATCTAATGCCAGGAATGCATTATAGCATTTCACCCCCCTGCTCCGCCACTATGAAAAACGTCCAACCTTAAGAAATTCGAGCGATCAATGCCCTTCTTGCGGCCAGCCGTCCACCTGCCCGGCGTAATAACCGTGATATTCCTCCGGCAGCAGTTTGGCAATCTCGAGCATGACGGTATCAGCATTGTGCTGGCGGGCTTCGCGACGCTCCTTACCAACACCCTCGATCGGTGGCAAATAGAAAGGCTCACCAACGCGCATCTCGACGTGCGGCCGTTCCAGCCGCAGGGCGCGCTTGAGCATATCGTCGGTCGTGCCCACCGCCCCCACCGGCACGATCGGCACACCGGTCTTTTCAACCAGATAGGCAATCCCGGGATTGGCCTGGCGCATGCCGATGTCGTGCGAGCGACCACCCTCCGGGGCGATCAGCAGGCCATTCCCGGCTGCCAGCACCCGCAGCGCGGTTTCAATCACCTTGCGGTCGTATTGGCCACGGTGGACGGGAATACCTTCATAAGCGCGCATCAACGTCGAAATCCCCGGCCGGTTTGCCAAATCCGAAGCGCCCAGCGCCTCTGGCGGGTAAGGCCAAAAAGCCAGCACCAGCGGGGGGTCGAATAAAGAGATGTGATTGAGTGCCAGGAGATAAGGGCCTTTGGGGGGAACGTTCTCGATCCCTACAATCTTTACCTTGCACAGCAAATGGAAGACCGTCCGAAAAACTAGCTGCAAAATCCGGCGGCGGAAACGCACCCACCAGGAAGCGTGATAGGGCTGGGCGGCATCATCATCCGAAGCTTCCATGTCCCAGCGTTCGTCTGCCTGCAGCTGTTCTTCGCGGACAAGTTCATCTTGAACCTGGCCTTCACGAGTTTGCTCGTCACCCATCGTAATTTCGCACCAGGTTAAGGATATAAGTTAACGTCTGGGCAGCGTCCATCTGGTCGGTATCGACAATGCGGGCATCATCAGCCGGGCGCAGTGGAGCCACAGCGCGCCCGGAATCGATCTGGTCGCGATTGCGAATTTCAGCCTGCACCGCTTCGTAATCGGAAGTCTCGCCGCGCCCCAGGCATTCCTGGTAGCGGCGGCGGGCGCGTTCCTCGACCGAAGCATCCAGGTAGATCTTCAAGTCGGCGTCCGGCAGCACGACTGTGCCAATGTCACGTCCAACCATGATCACCTCGCCGCGCTGCCCGATGCGGCGCTGCTGTTGAGTAAGCGCAGTGCGCACGCCTGGGTAGGCTGAAACCGGGGAAACATTTTTATTCACTTCCGGTTTGCGGATCGCCCAGGTTACATCCACGCCGTCCAGGCAAACGTCGTACAGACGGCCGTCATCCACGCTGGGTGGCTGCACATCGATCTTGACCGTCTCCGCCAGCCTGGTACATCCGGCTTCATCTTCAATCGGGACGCCACGCTGTAAAGCGGCCAGCGTAACGGCGCGATACATCACGCCAGTGTCGAAAAAGAGATAATCCAATTCGCGGGCCAGGGCCTGCGCCAGGGTGGATTTGCCCGATGCGGCCGGGCCATCAACGGTAATTGTACTTGGTCTCTGCATAGATCCTGTTTATGGGTTACTCGCCAGTTTGCGAGAAAGATGTCGAGTCAACATCTTCCGGGAAGACGTCCAGGCGTCCCCAGAGGATGATTTGGTCCGATACGGTTGGCGCTTCTCGGAAGAAGAACCAATAAATCCAGTCATGGGCGCTCAGTTCCAGGCGGTAAGGATAGACCCGCCAGGCAAAGCTCTGGCCGCGATACGAACTATCGGGCAGGGCTTGTTCGGTATCCAGGCCGGTGATCACGATGGCAGGCGCTCCCTCGCCAGAAGCGTAATCTGCGTAACGTGCATTCGGCAACGTACGCAGCGCCCAACGCAGGGCATCGCTGTCAAAATTATAGACCACTTCAGCATCGTTGCGCGTGCCTATCGCCCACTCGGATAAATCACCGAGCGTTTCCATCATCAAAGCGCGTTCTCCCGTAATCGGGCCAGGGTTCCACAGTTCCTGGGCCAACCGTTCGGTGTTGCGCGTGGTGCCCCATCCCACGCTGATCAGGTACAGACCGAGGAACACCAGCGTTCCCCAGGCCAGGCCATAAACGGCGGCTGTGCGCGCCCAACCGATCCCGATCAACACAGTGGCGATCACCCCAACCAGGAACACGGCCCCGGCTACCAACAAACGCAACGCGTAAATCTGTGTGCCGGGAATCTGGTAGAGTAGATTGGCGAAATCCATCCAGATGAAGACCAGCAAGACGAAGATCAACAATGCCAACCCCAAAGCGGGCAGCCATTTTTCACGGTCACCTTCCAGGACCAGCACGCGCCCGATCTCACGGGCAGCCAACGCCAGCAATGGCAGCAAAACCCACACCAGGTCATACACCTGGCGGGCGGGGTAAAGCAGACCAAGCAACAATGCCACCCCAAAAACCAGGCTCAAGATTTTCCCAGTGGTGTCATCTTTCAGCCAGGCACGCGCCAACGCGATCAGGCCGAAAATCAGTCCTAGAGGCTGGTACACGACCAGCGCCAGTAGCAAGCGCCCGGCAGGCACTTCGGAGATGCTGAACCAGTCGCGCAGGTAGCTCGTAAATATGCCCCCAAAAGCCGCCAGGCCAGCGGGCACGGTCATGAACAAGGTCGCACCTAAAACAAGCGTGATCACACCAGCAAGCGCAAATTGGCGGGTGGTCTTGGCCGAGAACTGAAAAGTACTGCCATCCGCATCCCACAAGCCCAATACACGCGCCAGCAATCCAGTGATGACTACGACCAGCAAACCATGCAAGAAAGCCGGTCCAGAAAGCAAGGCCAGTCCAGCCAGAATTCCGGCCAACACCGGCGCACCCAGCACTCCGGCTGCAATTGCAAACGTGCCAAAACCCAGCGCCAACATCGGGCCACCGGCCAGGCGGGAAACGGCGATCATGCCAGGGTCGAAAGCCAGCAAGAAGGCCAGTACCAGGGCGGCTTTCCGGCCTAACTTCTCACGGAAGCAGAACGGCAGCCAGACCAGCGCACTGCCCACCAGAGCGGGCAAGAGTCGAGCCAACGCATCGCCGCTGCCCAACACGAAGAAGAGCAGGCCGGTCAACATACTGTACCCCGGCTGCGGGGCAAGCTGCCCGGCCTGGCCGGTCGCTACGTGGTAAGCATCCAACGCCCAGCCAGCTTCGAACTCGCTCAAGGGCGGTGTGCCCAACAGCAGCAGGCGCAGCAAAAGCGCCAGCCCGAAGGCCAGAGCGTACAAACCATGTTCGATGGTCAGGGTCTTTTTTTCCATAGGTCACATTATAGTAGAGTTTCTAGTTTTTACGTGATTCGAAAATCGTAAAACGAGATTCGTGAGGCGAGAGCTGTACCAAATTGTATGCGGATGTGGGTTACGTGGCAAAGCCTGAAAGCTGATCGCTGGCAGCTTTGCGCTACATTACGGCACCTCGTACACCGTCACCGAATCCAACCGGATCACCGGGATCAGGTTCTGGTCGAACTTGCGCGGATTGACGTTATAAGTATTTTGTTCCAACACGCCAACGTAGATATAGCGGATATCATATAGATCGATGATGCTCTTGGCGGTTTCCCAACTAGGAGTCTCGTAGAGCAGGCGTATATCACCGCTGCGCGATCCCATTTCTTCGGAGCCGCCGCGCCACTGCACTTCATGGAACTCCCAACCCAGCACAGTCACCTGCCCGCTGTGCGTGGAAATGCGGGCATATTGGGTATAACTGCCGCCCACCGCTTCGGCCAGCACACCGCGCGGCGCGGCCCGCAGCCACTGCACGGCTACACTATCGTCGGGATTGAGATAACTGCTGTACAAGGTACCATCCAGAGTCATCTGGGTGTTGGGATTATTTTGGTAGCTGGTCATTGTGTCAGCGAAACCGTACGCGGTATAGGTCATACCGACAAGCAGCACGAAGATCAGGAAAGTGTCGAAAATGATCGCGGTAACACCGCGCAATTTACTCAACAAATAGGCACTGCCAAAAGCCGCCCCCAAGGCCCAGAAGAACCAGCCCTGGTAGTAGAACTTGAAGACCGAGTTGATGCGGTAACCAAAGAAATCGCGCAGGAAGAAGAAATCGGGGGCA
>JBNKDB010000105.1:0-8328 GCA_050288045.1 Anaerolineales bacterium
ATGCTGGCCTGGGTGCTGACTGCTCTCGACCAGCAGCCCAGCTTCATCGTTGGCGGCGATGTGGAGAACTTAGGCACCAATGCCCACGCCGGGGAAGGGGCGGCCTTCGTGATCGAGGCCGACGAGTACGATTACATGTTCCTGGGGCTGGAGCCGACGATTGCGGTGGTCACTAACGTGGAACATGACCACCCGGACTGCTTCCCGACCGAGGAAGATTTTGTCGAGGCTTTCGAGGATTTCGTCGACCGCTTGAGCATCGAAGGCACGTTGATCGCTTATGACGCCGACCCGGTGTGCATCGAGCTATTGGAACAGGCTGCCGAGAACGACCATCTGCCGGTTTCTTACGGCATCTATGCGGATGAGGGCGACGCCAGTAATAACACGATCAGTTTGGATGAGGTCGTGATCTTTAATAACGCTGGCTTCGACGAAGATGCCGATGACGAGGATGTCGCAAACGACCAGCCGATCTACAACGCCCGCGATTTAAAGCCCCAGCCGGGAGCCGGATATTCCTTCGCCGCTTACCGCGAGGACGAATTCCTGATGCAGGTCAATTTGCAGGTGCCCGGTAAGCATAACGTTTTGAATGCCCTGGCTGTGATCGCCGTGACCGACCTGCTGACCCTCCCGGCCGAGGAAGTGGCCGCGGCGTTGGGGCAGTTCGTGGGGGCGGGGCGGCGTTTCGATGTGGCCGGTGAGGCCGCCGGGGTATTGGTGATCGATGATTACGGCCACCACCCGACCGAGATCCGCGCTACGCTGAGCGCGACCCGCGACCGCTACCCCGACCGCCGAATTTGGGCGGTGTGGCAGCCCCACACCTATTCGCGGGTGCTGGATTTACAGGAAGAATTTGCGCATGCTTTTGGCGATGCCGACCGGGTGGTAGTGACGGATGTGTTTGCCGCCCGCGAAAGCCAGCCGGAAGATTTTGTGATTGAGGATGTGGTTGCCAGTGTGCAGCACAGCGATAAGGTCTTGAAAAAGACACTCGCCGAGGCTGCCGAATATTTGATTGACCAGGTGAAAGCCAAGGATGTGGTCCTGGTGCTTTCCGCCGGTGATGCGACTGAGATCAGCCGGCAAGTGTTGCAAGCTCTTGGAGAGGAGGCGCAGCAAAATGTCTAGTGTCAAGGTAAAGAGAACGCGTAAATTTGCAGCCGAAAGTTTGTTATGGGAGATGGGTCTGGTGAACGTGCCCAGCCCGAACCCGAAGCAAAAACAGCAAGCGGCCAAAATGAACGGAAAGCGTTTGAAGGTCATTTTCGACACGATCTTGCGGTGAGAGACAAGGAGGTACGGCATGGCCGAACCGAACGGAAAACGTAAATATAAACTCGATGTGGTCATCGACCAACAGATGCGGCTGGAAAAGGCCGGGGACCAACCATCCAGCAGTGATGGCAAGAAATTCCCCGGTGCGCATTTGCAGGGTGAAGCTTTCACCAAGGACTTACTCGATAAGCTCATCGACCGGGTGAAAAGGATTTAATGCCCTTCATGACCACCACCCTGCCGCTGGAGTCGCTGCGCGCGGCTTTCAAGGATCGTTTGGAGGAAAACGCCGAACTGGAGCGTTATTCCTCGGCGCGCGTTGGCGGAACGGCAGATGCCCTGGTGGTGGTACGCTCGGCAGATGACCTGGTCGAGATCGTTTCCTGGCTGTGGGTCCAGGATGTGCCTTTCGTGGTATTGGGTGGTGGCTCGAACGTGCTGGTCAGCGATGCCGGAGTGCGTGAATTGGTGCTGCTCAACCGGGCGCGTACGGTGCGCTTTGGCGGCAAACCCGGCGCGACCGCCCTATGGGCCGAGTCGGGCGCTAATTTTGGTGCGATTGCCCGCCAGGCCGCCCAGAAAGGCTATTCTGGGTTGGAGTGGGCGGGCGGTATCCCCGGTACGGTGGGGGGGGCGGTGTTTGGCAATGCCGGGGCGCACGGTGGCGATGTGGCCGGGAACCTGATGATGGCAGAAATCTTGCATCGTACAGAGGGCCAGGTTATTTGGCCCAAGGAACGCCTGGAATTTGCCTACCGCAGCAGTTGGTTGAAGCGCAACCCCGGCCAGGCAGTCGTGCTCTCGGCGACGATGCATCTGGAACCGGGTGACCCTGCTGAGATCGAAGCCAAGATGGACGAATTCGTGGCTTTCCGGCGCAAGACCCAGCCCCCTGGGGCCAGCATGGGCTCGATGTTCAAGAACCCGCCGGGTGATTACGCCGGGCGCTTGATCGAGGAAGCCGGGTTGAAGGGTATGCAGGTGGGCGGGGCGCAGATCAGCCCGCTGCACGGCAACTTCTTCGTCAATCAAGGCGAGGCAAGTGCCACAGATGTGTATGCATTGATCCAGAAAGCCAGGGAAACGGTCGCCCGGGAATTTGGCGTCGAACTGGAACTGGAAATCGAATTGATCGGTACATGGCAATGACAACGCATAAATTGAAACTTGGCGTATTGTTTGGAGGACGATCCGGCGAACATGCCGTATCGTTGATGTCGGCGCGTTTCATCCTTAGTGTGCTCGACCCGGATAAATATGCGATTACCGAAATTGGCATTACCCGCGATGGGCAGTGGCTGACTGGCGACAATGCCCTGCAAGCGCTAACCAACGGCGATGTTTCCGGCCTAACCCCGGTGACGATCCTACCCGACCCGGCGCGTTCCGGCCTGTACAGCTTGCAGGAAGGCGAGGAACGCTTCCTGGGCGACCTGGACGTGATCTTCCCGGTGCTGCACGGCACCTTTGGCGAAGACGGTACGCTGCAAGGCCTGCTCGAAATGGCCGACCTGGCCTACGTCGGCCCTGGTGTGGTGGGGGCGGCGGTGGGCATGGATAAAGGCGTGTTCGCCGATGTGATGCGCGCCAATCATATTCCGATCGTACCGACCATTGTGATCCTGCGCAGTGAGATCCAGGATGATATGCCCGCCGTATTGGACAAAATCGAAGCTTTTGGGGCGTACCCTCTGTTCGTCAAACCGGCCAACCTGGGTTCTTCGGTTGGCATCAGCAAGGTCAAGAGCCGCTCCGATCTATTGGAAGGCTTGATGGAAGCAGCCGAGTACGACCGCCGGGTGGTGGTGCAGAAAGGCCTGAACGTGCGCGAGATCGAAGTGGCTGTGCTGGGTAACGATAACCCGCAGGCTTCGGTGCCCGGCGAAGTGCTGCCCGGCGCAGAGTTCTACTCTTACGATGCCAAGTACCACGATGTGCGTTCAAAGACCGTGATCCCGGCTGACCTGCCCGCCGAGAAGATCGAATACATCCGTGCGTTGGCGGTGAAGGCTTACAAAGCCATCGACCTGGCCGGACTGGCACGCGTCGATTTCTTCCTGGAGCAGGACACCGGCGAACTATACATCAATGAATTGAATACTATCCCTGGCTTCACCCAGATCAGCATGTACCCGATGTTGTGGGAAGCCAGTGGTGTGTCGAATCAAGCACTGGTTGATCGCTTGATCGAGTTGGCCCTGGAACGCAAGGCCGACCGCGATGCAACCAAACGTGATTTTCGGAGGGATGCTGCGTAATGGCTCCAAGCGAGAACGACCCCAGGCGCTCGGACATGGTGCGGGCGCGGCGGGCAAGCCGCAAGTCGAAGAAAACGCTGACCGGCAAGCAGCGCGCTTCGAACGCGTCCCGCAACATGCCGCCGATGGTCACCCGCACGAATACGCCCACCAGCTACGTGCGCTCCTCCGGGCGCAAGGCCAAAGGCCGCCGGGGCGGCAGCAACGTCAAGGAAGCCAGCCGCCGCTACAATGTGGCCCTGAATACGCAGGGCGCAGAACTGCGCCTACCGGCTATCCCGGTCGTCAAGGTTGGGTGGCGCATCATTTCCGGGTTCATGGTGATCCTGACCTTATTTGCCATTTACTACCTGTGGACTTCACCGGCCATGCAGGTGCAGGGTATTGAACTGGTCGGCGTCGAGCGTCTTTCCACCGATCAGGTCAGTGAGGCCTTGCAAGTGATCGGCAGCCCGATCTTCACCGTCGATCGCACGCAGATGATGCAGATTTTGCAGGATAATTACTGGGAGCTGGTCGATGCTTCCGTGCGCGTCGGCTTCCCGGCTCGCATCGTGGTCGAAGCTGGAGAACGCCAGCCGGTCTTGCTGTGGAAGGATCACCAGACCGATTATGAAGTTTGGGTCGATAGTAATGGGGTTTCCTTCCCCAAGCGCTTCGAGATGGAAAACCTGGTCACCGTGGTGGCGATGGAACCGCCGCCCCCGTTGTGGATTACGGAAGAGCCTGAGGAAGGCGAAGATACGCCGGAAATTGAAGCTACCGAAGAAGCACTCGACCCGGAAGCGGCTTTGCTCAAGGAACACCAGTTGATCACGCCGCAGATGGTCGATGCGATCCTGGCGGTTGGCAAGCATGCTCCGGCCAATACCATGCTGGTCTACGACCCCGAACACGGCCTGGGTTGGGTCGACCCGGATGAAAACTGGCAGGTCTATTTCGGTAGCAGCCCTGACAACATGGATATAAAATTAAAGGTCTACGCGGCAATCGTAGAAGAACTAAAAGCGAAGAATATTCAACCCGCTTTAATCAACCTGGAGTATTTACACGCTCCGTTTTACCGACTGAATCGCTAATACTTATGGACGCACCAATCATTGTAGGGATCGATATCGGCACCACCAAGATCTGCACGCTGGTCGCCCGCGTGGAGCGGGACGGGCGCGTGCGCATCTTGGGTGTGGGTATCGAACCTTCCCAGGGTATCCGCAAGGGTGCCGTGGTCGATCTGGGTGCGGCTACACAGGCGATTGCACACTCGATTGATAGGGCCGAGCGTACCTCCGGTTTGGAGATCACCTCGGCGCTGGTCAGTCTGGCCGGGTCGCACGTTTCTTCGATCAACAGCCGCGGTGTGGTGGGTATCTCCCGCCAGGTGATCGATGAAAATGATGTAGCACGCGCAATGGAATCGGCCCGGGCAGTTGCCATTCCGCACAACCGCGAAGTGATCCATGTCATCCAGCGCGGCTTCACCGTCGACGGTCAGGACGGCATTCGTATGCCGATCGGCATGCACGGCTACCGCCTGGAAGTCGAAGCGCACATCATCACCGCCGCAGCCGCCACAGTCGATAACCTGCGCCAGTGTGTGGCCGCTTCCGGCGTGAACGTGACCGAATTCGTGCTCAACCCGCTGGCCTCGGCCGAGGTGGTGTTGACCGAGACCGAACGTGAGATGGGTGTGGTGGTGTGTGACATCGGCGGCGGTACGACCGATATGGCGATCTTCATTGAAGGCGACGTATGGCACACGTTGGTGCTGGCCGTAGGCGGCAACCACGTTACTTCGGATATTGCCCACGGGCTGCGCCTGCCGTTCTCTCAGGCCGAAGAGATCAAGATCCGTCACGGACATGCCCTGGCGCGTGAGGTCAGCCCCGAAGAGAGTATCCCGGTGCGGGCCTTTGGTTCAGAAGAGCCGGTGGACGTAAATCGCATGGATCTTGCACATATCATTGAAGCACGCGTCGAGGAAATCTTCGCTCTGATGCTGCAAGAGATCAAACGCTCCGGCTACGATGGCTTGCTCCCGGCCGGGATGGTGCTGACCGGCGGCACGAGTTTGCTGCCGGACATCCGCAAGCTGGCTAGCGAAACGCTCGGCATGCCCGTCCGCCTGGGCCGCCCGGATAACCTGGTTGGCATGGTCGACCGCCTGCATTCCCCGGCCTTCTCGACCAGCGTCGGCCTGATCCAGTGGGCGATGTTGATGAGTGAGTACACCACATCCCCGATTTCCCAGCCGCAGCAGAAGGTTGGCAGTGGCGTAAATTGGGACAAGATTATGGATGTGCTAAAACGGTTTTTGCCCTAAAATGGAGGTTGGCAACACCGAGGGCTTTATGGTTGCCACCCCCTAGTAAATGTGTTTCAAGGCACATTTGCAGGTAAGAATGGAAGACTTGAAAAATTTTAGGAATACAGATTGATTGTAATCTGGAGGATTTTTTGGAGGTCAAAATGAATACGACAAATAACGCAGAGTCTTTTGCCCGCATCAAAGTTGTCGGCGTGGGTGGCGGTGGCTGCAACGCAGTCAACCGTATGATTGAAGAAGGCTTACAAGGCATCGAATTTATTGCCGTGAATACCGATGCCCAGGCACTGGTGCTTTCGAAAGCAGGCACGCGCGTGCGCATTGGCGACAAGCTGACACGCGGCCTGGGTTCTGGCGGCGACCCCGAGACGGGGCGCAAGTCGGCCGAGGAAACCGCCGAGGAACTCTACGAGGTCCTCAAAGGTTCCGATATGGTCTTCGTGACCGCCGGGATTGGCGGCGGCACCGGTACCGGCGCTTCGCCTATCGTGGCGCAAATCGCTCGCGAGGTCGGTGCGCTGACCATCGGTGTGGTCACCCGCCCGTTCACCTTCGAAGGTGCGCGGCGCATGAAGAGCGCCGAAGCCGGTATTGCCAAGCTCAAGGAGCAGGTCGATACTTTGATCGTGATCCCCAACGACCGCCTCCTGCAGATCGTGGACAAGCGCGCCAGCTTGAATGAGGCTTTCTCGATGGCTGACGACGTGCTGCGCCAGGGTATCCAGGGTATTTCCGAACTGATTACCGTCCCCGGTTTGATCAACCTGGACTTCGCCGACGTACGTGCGATCATGTCCGAGGGTGGGGCGGCGTTGATGGCGGTTGGCCGGGCTTCCGGCGAGGACCGCGCCCGTGTGGCCGCCGAACAGGCGATCACCAGCAACCTGCTCGATATCACCATCGACGGGGCGCGCGACATTCTGTTCAACGTGACCGGCGGCTCCGATCTCTCGCTGTTCGAGGTCAACCAGGCGGCGGCGATCATCAAGGAAACCGCCCACCCGGACGTCAACCTGATCTTTGGCGCTGTGGTCGATCCGAGCATGGACGAGGATATTCGCATTACGGTGATTGCCACGGGTTTTGATAGTGCGGGTATGCCGCGGCGAATGCTGCGCAGCCGGTCACTACCCGATCAAACTCAACCATCGCAGGCTGCTCAATCAAGCAACCAGCAAATGGCGCATGCCGAGATGCAACCAGCTACCTTCAACCCTGAAGACCTGGACATCCCGACGTTCCTGCGCAAGCGGATCAACTGATCCGGCTTCGCCACAGGGATTTTGACCTCAGTTTACCTTTACTGGTATGTGATTGGTGCGTTTGACAATTTAGCCTAAACTGATGGCGAACGGAACCAGCCCTCCACTGGAACCGGCGCAATCTTTTGCCAGCCTCCCCGGTTGCCCTCGCACGGGGAGGTTTGCATTTAAGGGGGATGGGGGCGGAGCGGAGGGCTAGAAGGAGAGATTGAAGCGCGTGTTGTAGTAGACGGGCGCCCACTAGGGGCGCCCCTACGGCAAAGATGGTAGGTTTGATGAGTAACTTGCAAATATGGGGGGAGAGGGGTGTTCCAAGGGGACGGCACCCACCGGTGGGGGTAAAAGCCTTGTCTGGACATTGTGATGGATGTGGCGGGAATCTTAAAGTTTTCGGGAAAAAGCGGTTTTCGCGGCGATTCCGCTTGCCAGCGTGAATTGCTTGTGATAGAATGTTTGCACCGAAGAAAAACCGCAACATGTAAGGGGTACCGCAGTACTACCCCCCACGGATACGGGGGACATCTGTTCTATATGAGGTGTTTATGATTTGTCCACATTGTCAGGACAATGATACTGAAGGAACCAAAGTCGTCGATACCACCCATGACAGCCGCGGGGGAATCCGACGCCGCCGAGAGTGCAAGAAGTGCGGCAAACGTTTCAGCACATACGAACGCCCAATTCTGGCGACACCCTTGATCATCAAGCAGGACGGCACGCGCGAAGAATTCGACCGTGAGAAGCTCAGCCACGGTGTGCGCCTGGCCTGTGTGAAGCGCCCGGTCGCCGCAGCCGACATCGACCGCCTGATCGGTGAGATCGAAGCGACCTTGCAGCGCATGGGTAAATCGGAAGTGTCTTCGCGGGTGGTGGGGGATATGGTGATCGCCGGTTTGAAAGACCTGGACCAGATCGCCTACATCCGCTTTGCATTGGTTTACCTGGGATTGGACGACCTGCACGCCATCCGTAGTGAAATCGACCGTTTAATCGAAAGCTAAAATTAAAACACCCGCAGCCGACCGACGCGCTCGGGTGTTTTTGTCTGCCGACTCAGAAAAAAATCATAATTTAATGGTTAAACAGGAGGAGCACACCATGCTCAAAGATAAAGAGAATATCAAAGCAAAGAATGGCTTGTTACCCACACCCCCCATCCCTGCCGACTTGCCGAAAATTGAATTATCCGAGAATGCCTTAC
>JBNKDB010000106.1:0-2885 GCA_050288045.1 Anaerolineales bacterium
CCTACGATGCTGTGTCGTTTTGTTTTTAGATTTCGGCGGCTACAGCCGCCTACAACTCTCTTCGCTGCTGATCCCTATAACTTTCTTCGTGTAGGGACGCAGCATGCTGCGTCCCACAGAAACCAGGAAGGGCAATAGGTAATAAGCAGAACACGCAACCACCCTCCCATAACTTTCCAAAACAAAAAGCCAGCGAGATTCTTTCACACTCACTGGCCCAATTATCTCTAACTTACAAACCACGTATTTCGATTTTCGAATCTCGTCTAACGCCCCCTACTGCACATGCAGCAATACCTTTCCATCCGACCACAATTCTTCCAGGCGGTAATAATCACGCTGGGCAGCCGAGAACACATGCACGACGACATCACCAAAATCGGCCAGCATCCAACCTTCGCGCGGCTCGCCTTCGATAACGGTTTTCTTGTGGAATTTCTCGCGCACCTCGTCCAGGGCAGCATGCATCAATGCCCGGAGCATACGTTCGCTGGTACCTGAACAAATTACGAAATAATCGGTAAATGGCGCTACCCCCTTGAGATCTAACAGTAAAATGTCTTCCGCTTTCTTCTCTTCTAGAGCGTCTACGATCGCTCTTGCAAATTCTAATGCGTCCAGTTTTGTCACCTCTTCGGATAATTCAGAAACTAATCTTTAAAGCATTGTATCAGTAAATTGGAAACCCTGCTGACGTCAGCAGGTTACGCCTCCATGCCCAATAAGGGCGCGCTGGAGAGCTTGGTATATACTGCTCCACTGGGCTTGAGATCGGAACGGAAGAGATGTACCGCTTCCACATGGCCGGTGCCAATGAAACCCAGCTTCTGCTTTTGCAGCACCTCAGCAATCGCGCGCAATTCGCGGTGCGAAGTATTGCGCGACACGCGCCCCATGGTAATGTGTGGCGAAAATTCGCGTTCTTCAGGGGCGTAACCGATACGAGCAACTTCCGCTTCGATGCGGCGCTGCAAGGTATGCAGTCCATCGGCCGCTTCCACCCCCACCCAGATCACACGCGGGCGGCGCATGTTCGGGAACACGCCCAGGCTGCCCACACTCAGATCGAACGGTTTGACCTGCGCCGCCTCGGTCTCCAGGATTTTAGAGATCATTTCCACGCTGTTCTCAGAAACGTCTCCCAGGAATTTCAGGGTCAGATGCGCGCAGTTCACCGCCACCCAACGGATGGGCAGTTCCTGCATCTCTGCTTGCAAATTGTCCGAAACCTGCTGCAAACGCTGCTGGATATCATCGGGTAATTCGATAGCGATGAAAGCGCGTACCACGGCCATTATTGAATCTCGACACTTTCCCTTTCGATCACGTCATTCACAATATACATCAATTCTGGATAGCTGATCGGTTTCGCCAGATAGGCGGTTGCCCCGGCATCCAGACCAGCCTGGATATCTTTCGGTAGTGCATTGGATGAGACCACGATCACCGGCAACGTTTCAAGGCCGGCAATGGCCCGGATTTGCTGCAAGACGGTCAGGCCGGAAATCTCAGGCATCATCACGTCCATCACAATCAGGTCGGGCTGATGCTGCCTGGCAAGTTCCAACGCCTCGCTGCTCGTTAAGCACTTATAAACCTCGTAGTCACTGACCCGAAACATCTCCACGAACATTTCAGCGACATTAGGTTCATCTTCAACGATCAAGATGGTTTTTCGATCCACGACCATGTAAAACCTAAACGGGTATCCCTATTAGATTTACCACAAACAATAGCATAAAGCCAGTGAGAACGCAAGCACCGCGCACACAGCCATGTGGTTAAATTTCGCCTACTAGAAAACCAACCGTTTATAGCGCTTACCAATAAGATAGAAACAAACGGTCAGTCATCTTCCTCGTATTGTATCAGCTTTTGATAATCCAGCAACGTATCTACGTCGAGTCCGGCCACCGGATCGACCCAAGGTACGTATTCCAGGGGATATTTCTTGAAAACGGCCCGGCCACCAACGTCACCTTCCAGGTTTGCAAAATCTGGGAAAGTGACCCGGCCGAACAAAACCGGATTGCCACGGCGGCCATCCACCTCTGGAGCGATGATCGGAGCCAACGTGGCGGCGTGGCGGGCAATCAGGGTACGCACCAATGCGGGCGGAATCTGCGGCTGGTCGACCAATAAGAACACTGCCCCCCCGCTTCCTTCCGGCAATGCCGCCAGCCCCACTTTAACCGAACTACTCTGTCCCGCTTCCCAATCAGGGTTATGGACGATCTCGACCTCCAGGTCTGCGATCTCCGGCGTAATTGCTTCGGCATACGCGCCAACCACAACAAGCACCGGCGATAACCCGGCCTGGAGAGCGGTTTCAGCCACATTGCGGATGAACGATTTACCACGCCACTCGAGCAATTGCTTGGCCTCTCCCAAACGAGCCGAACCGCCCGCCGCCAACACGATTCCGGCGATGGATTGGTATACGACCTTGACCGCGCCCGGGCTGCCATCCGGCAGCGTGAGCGCCGCCACCAACACACTTTGGTACACTTTTGAAAGGCTATGCGCAATTCTACCGGCCTGCGCTGCCAATTCCGGGGTGTCGGCCTGATTCAGTAAGGCCACTTTACGAGCCGTAACAGGGATATTCTTCAAGCCCCCTTCCGGGCTGGCGAGTACCTTCACCAGTGCATTGCTGTCGGCAATCTCATCCGGGTCGATGCCTGCCAGCGTCCCAAACAACTCCGGACGAAACACATAACCGGCATCCAGCGGCTTCCCCAGCCCAGATAACCCGGCCACCACCACGACCATATCCACAAACTCGGGGATGGGCGGCTCATGGGCAGCAGGTGCCTTCAAGGGCAAACGCCGTGAACCGTCGGCTTCGAGCAGCAGCGGTAGTTGGCGTTCTTCCGCCAGCCGGA
>JBNKDB010000107.1:0-4505 GCA_050288045.1 Anaerolineales bacterium
GCTGGCGAGTGAATTTCAATGCGTTGCTGATCAGGTTCTGGAATACTAATTTTAATAAAACCGGGTCGGCGTAGCAGTTGGGCAGCTTGCCCTGGATGACTTCCACCTCCCGGTCTTTGAGTTCGAATACCATTTCCTGGAATATTTCTGGGATTAGCGATTGTAACTCGACCGTCCTGCGATTCAAAGTCTGGCGCGCCAGCCGGGAGAAATCCAGTAAGTCATCGATCAATTCGCCCATCTGCTTGGCATTGCTGCGCACGAGGTCGAGGTAGCGGATGACTTCGGAATCAAGTTGTGTTTCGTAATCGTCCAGGATGATGCGCGAAAATCCATTGATGGCACGCAGTGGAGAACGCAGGTCATGGGATACGGTGTAGGTGAATGCTTCCAGTTCGTGGTTGGCTTCTTGAAGCTCGCGCGTGCGTTCGTCCACGCGTGTCTCCAATTGCTCCGCATAGTTGCTCAGTTCGCTGTAGAGTTGCGCATTCTCAATGGCCAGGGCAACGTGTCCGGCAAAGGCGGTGAATACCTCGATTTGATCTTCTGAAAATGTGTCGGCCGAAGTCCCATCTAAGTGTAGATAGCCGACGACCTGGTTTTTAGCCAACAGCGGTGTGGACATTACCGAGACGACCCAATTGAGGTCATCGACCACTTTCCAGCCGGGATAACTATGTGTGTCTTTGATCAGCATGGGTTGTTTGGTTTTTGCCATCTGGGCCAGATTCGATGTGGTTGCGATATGGAAAGTGAGCCCATTAACGGCATGGTCGCTGTCATACTGGTCGTAGCCTCTCCAGCTATGGACATGGGCGTATTCTCCATCTACCAACATGATGGTAGCTGCCTCAGAAGGGATGACCAGGTTAATCTGTTCGAGGATATGCTTCAGCACCTGGTTGAAATCCAGCGAACTATTTACCGCCCAGGAAGCTTGCATTAGGGCGTTGGCTACATCGCGCTCATGTTTGATGGCATCGGCGGCTTGTTTTTGCTCGGTAATGTTTTGATACACGCCAAGTACGCCGACTACGTTGTCCTCTGCATCGCGTAATGGTACTTTGCTGCTGCGCACCCAAATTCTATCTCCGCTGGCAATCGTGGACTCTTCCTCATAACGTAACTTGGCACGCCCACTTTCGATAACTTTTAAGTCGTCAGCGCGGTAATTATCTGCAAATTCGTTCCATTCGAGATCATGGTCCGTTTTGCCGATAATATCTTGAGATGAATCATAACCAACATCCTGGGCAAAAGCACGGTTACAGCCCAGGTAGATTGAATTTTCGTCTTTCCAGAATACAGCTTCAGGAATATGATCTAAGATCAGGCGCAGCATTTGCTGGGATGAACGCAGTGCTTCCGAACTCGCCACCTGTTCCGTTACATCGGTGATCACGGTGGCAAATTGCCCAGTTTGAGGACTAAATGCCATCACTTCGAAATATTTGCCCAACCCCGCAGCGTAATCAAGAAAACGCACCGACTCACTTCCCAGGGCGACTTTACCATAGCGCTCGACCCAATATGACTCCAGGTTAGGGATTATTTTCAAAGCGGTCTTACCAATGATGTTTTCGGCCTTGAGACCGGTCATTTCTTCGAAAGCCGGGTTTACTTCAAGGAAGGTGTAATCCACCGGTGTGCCGGCCTCATCGGTGATGATCTCATGTAGGGCAAAACCATTCAACATCGTATTGAACAATACCCGATATTTCTCTTCGCTGGCGCGTAAGGCCGCTTCCATATCTTTGCGATTCGAAATGTCCTCGATGATTTGGATGACACCAATTTGGTTCCCGCTGGTATTATGCAAAGGAGCTAGGCGGGCGCGTAAATGAGAAGTTTTCCCCCAAACCGAACTATACATGAATTCAACATCGTGCAGGCTGCCCGTGTTAATGGCTTCCTGGTAAACGATATCCAACCCGGCAGCCTTGATGTTTGGTAACTCGAGTAGGTTGAAGCTCATAGTCTTCTCACGCGAGGGTGAGCCCAATATTTCCAACGTGCAGGAGTTGATATCGGTGATGTTGCCTTGCATGTCCAGAGTCAAAATGCCGACTGGAGCCTGATCCATCAAAGTGCGCAAAAATTGTTCAGATTCGCGCAGTGAGTTTTCGGCTTTCATGCGTTCGGAGACATCCCGGGTGATTGCCAGAATTTCAGTGACCGTACCAGTTTCCGGGTCTAGAACAGCTTTGCTGGTCGTCTCGACATATTGATATTCGCCATCCTTGCGCCGCAGACGGTAACTTACCAAATTAGGAACGGATTGCTCGATGATGGTTTTATGTTCGTTTGTTATTTTGGAAATGTCGTCTGGGTGGACAAGGTCATAGCTTAATGTGCCAATCAGTTCTTCTGGGGTATAGCCTAGTAGTTGCTCGCAGGCCGGGGAAATGTAGCGATAACGCCCTTCCAGGTCTTGCTTTGAAATCATGTCGATAGCATTTTCTGCCAACAGGCGGTAACGTTCTTCGCTTTCCAACAGAGCCTGCTGAACGTGTTTCCGGTCGGTAATATCTGTCAGGCTGCCTTCGTAATACATGACGTTGCCGTCTTCATCGCACACGGCCCGGGAGACATCTTCTCCCCAGATGACCTCACCATTCGTGCGCTTGAAGCGTGCTTCCATGTGGTAGATGTCGTTGGGCTTTTCGAGATGCTGATTCATTTTTTTGCGATCGTCGATGTCGATGTAGAAGTCGTTGACATTAGCGGCCATAAACTCTTTTTCGGAGGTATAACCAAACATTTCTATGATCGCGGGATTGGCATTCAGGATCTCGCCTTGTGGTGTGGAGCGGTATAACCCAACCGGGATGCGTGAAAACAGGTTGCGGTAACGTTCTTCGCCTTCTCGTAAGGCGGCTTCTATACGCTGCCGTTCGTTGATTTCGTTCTGGGCCAGGTGAAGGGCCTTATGGATGTCGCGCGTGAAAATGAGAAACAGTATCGCCAGGAACAAGATGCCCATCCCGGCGACCAGCATCCCCCGGATGCTGGTGGAACCTTCAATAGCCGTGGGGAGGGTACCGGTAATTTCCAGGAAAAGCGCCAGGATACCAGCGACAACACTCAGCACGGCGATCAAGATCGTTGTGCGCTCGTTCATCAAGAAGCCGGCAATCAAAACGATCACTGTGTAGATCACAAAGACCTGCGTTTGTTGCCCACCGAAGAAGAATAAAATGAACGTGGAAGTACACCAAAGTGTGCTGATGAAAACCGCACTGGCGATGACCGTTCTCCCCCTTAGTATTAGCAGGTGTGCCCCAATAGCAGCACCGATGTTGATTCCCAGTAGAATGATCGTATACGGCCCAAGAATGCCTAATAGTAATCCGGCGATCCCAAAGATTGGCGAGCCGATGTAGATCAGCCAGAGGATGAGTTTTAGTAAGCGGGTACGGCGATTGATCTCTTTGTCTTCATAAACGGGTGGGGAAAGCAAATTTCTATTGTTCCTAAGCATTATTTTCCCTCAAATCGCTGGTCGATAATTTCGTAAATGCATCCCCCTGAGAGTGGATATGCGCGCATTTTCTGCCTTTTTTTCTAATTCTCAAAGGGAAGAAAAGCAAGCATTGCCTGGCTGGCATAGCACCTTCATTCTTTTATCCAAATGGATGAGCCTAACACTAATAATTATGCGAAGGATTATGTCAGCAAGGGGAGAGCTTCAGTCCAAGCTGCATTTCACCTTTTAATACAACTAGTTTACAATATTTCGACTTGCTTTGTCTACAGATACTTTTCCACGCAGATCAATCAATCGGATTGAAATATATCAAGTGCTGGTGCGGTCCACCCATCTGGCCAGGTCCGCCGGTGGATGGTAGGCTTTCAGGGCATCCAGCAGTGGCTGGGGATCGGCGGCAGACATGTACAGGTCTTTGTGTTCAGCGTAGATGAACCCCCTGGCGCGGACCTCGTCCAGGAATGCCAGCAGCTTGTCAAAATAGCCATCCACATTGAGCAGACCAACCGGTTTGGTATGCAGCCCGATCTGCGCCCAGGTAAGCACTTCGAATAATTCGTCCAGGGTGCCAAACCCGCCGGGAAGCGCCACGAAGCCGTCTGCCAGTTCGACCATACGCGCTTTGCGGGTGTGCATGTCCGGTAGCACGATCATCTCGGTCAGTTCCATGTGGGCGAGTTCTGGCGTGTCGAACTGCTCGGTGATCACACCGGTCACTGTTCCCCCGGCCTCGAGCACGGCATCGGCCACAGCGCCCATCAACCCGGTGCTGCCCCCGCCATAGATCAGGCGTAGCCCGGCTTTAGCAATCACTTCCCCGGTATGCTGGGCGGCTTGCAGGTAGACTGCATCGCTGATGTCGGAAGAACTACAGTAAACACAAACGGAGCGCATCTCTCCTCCTGGCGTAGAATTTACGAATTATTATACTCGCGCCTTGACTTGATTCGATTTGTGTTTTGCTGTTGTAGTGGGGAAGATGTCGCTCTTTTAGAAAACCTGATAAGATATGTCTGAT
>JBNKDB010000108.1:0-5400 GCA_050288045.1 Anaerolineales bacterium
AACAACTCCCCATCGACGCTTACTTCGCTGTCGGCCATGTTGCAAAGCATATCCCAATGGAGGCCGGATTCGGCCTTGCCACCGGCGTCGGGGAAGCCGTAGCCCACTGCAAAGTGGAACGTGCCGCCGATCTTTTCGTCAAAGAGCATGTTCTTGGTGAATTTCTGGATTTGGTAGTTCGTGCCGATACCCCACTCTCCCAGGTAACGGGAAGCCGCATCCGTATTGAGCAGACCAGTCAAGAAATCGCGGCCTTTGGATGCCGTTTCCTTGACGATCTTGCCATCTTCGAACCACAATTCGATATCTTCGACCTCACGCCCTTTGTAAATCGCCGGGTAGCCGAAGCGCACCCAGCCATTGACCAAAGTTTCGACCGGGGAAGTATAAATTTCGCCATCCGGGAAATTTTGCTTGCCGCAAGCTTTTATGAACGATCGGTCTTTGATAGACAGGTTCAGGTCGATGTTCTCGCCTTTCATCACCACCTGGTCTTTCCCGGCCAGCCAACGCACCAGCTTCTCCTGGCGCTCGCCTTCTGCCTTCCAGGCCGCCACCGGATCATCTAGATCGAGCAGCCCGGCAGTGTAGACGAAGTCCTCGTAATCGGTCAGGCTCATATCGGCTTCCTGAGCACCGGCATTGGTCGGGTAGAGCGTGATACAAAGCTTAAACGCGCCACTCATGGCGCGCTGCATGGCAGTCTGGAAGTAGGGCATGGTAGCCCGCTGCTTGCGCGCCATCCGTTCAGGGTCAGCGCTGGAAAGGCCGCGTGTATTGGCCGGAGCCATGATTTCAATGTAAGCATCATAGCTTTCAGTGACCATTTTGAAAACCGGTGAAACGTGATCGAGCTGGGCATCATTGGCATACTTGAGGAAAATCTCATCTGTCGCAATGGATTCGCTGTTGATCAGCACATGCGCACCGGCCGAAATGGCTTCCTTGAAGATTGCCAGATTAAGTTCATTGGCAGCGGGGGTGGTCGTGATCGCCAACTCATCACCGGGTTGGATGTTCAGTGAGTAGTTGACCAGAACTTGGGCAAGTTTGGTTACGCGCGGGTCAGGCATAGTTTTCTCCTAAATGGAATTTCAGCGATGACAGGTAAGCCTGCAAATCGGATTGATCTCAAGGCGCTTTACGCGCCGTGATTGCCAACAGTGTAACCTGGCCCTCGGCGGGGCCGCCGGTCAGGGACGGGTAAAAGGCTACATCGGCAAAGCCGCACTCGGTCAGCAAATCCTCATAATCGGCATTGGTGTAGGCCTGGTAGCCCTGGCTGTAAAAGGCCACTTCATGAGTCTCCGCATCGATGATGTACATACGGTTGGAAGCCACTTTTTCTTCAGCATGCCAGAAATTTTCCAGTAGATATACGTGCGGGCTTTCCGAGAATAGACCGGTCTTGGCACTGAACCAGGACGGCGGTTCTTTACCCATCTTCTCGAGAGCATCATAAGTATGTGGCTCCAGCACCAACGCTCCCCCGGGACGTAGGGCCTGGCAGGCTTTCTCCAGGATCGTACGCGCTTCCGAAACCGGGAAGACGTTGAATTCACCAAAGATCAGCATTACCAGATCGAATCCCTCGCCGAATTCTGCCGTCCGTAAGTCAGCTTCGATGTAGGTATTTCCTCCCGGATTATGTTCCTGGGCATACGCAATCGAAGCCGGGGAGAAGTCGATACCCACAGAGGTATGTCCCAACTGTGCCAGGCGGCTGGCATATAACCCCGGTCCGCAGCCCAAGTCGAGGATGCGAGCCGGTTTACCACCCAACACGCGGGTATGGATGAAATCCACATGGCGGTCGATGAGCGGGAATGTACGGCTGGCCATATCGTGATCCTGGGTAAGATGTTCAGCCAGCATGCGAGCGCTGAAATCAGGATCATTCCACGGGAAAGGGTCACCCTCCTCCCACGGAGTGGGCACCTGTGAGCGATTGATTAGGTCAGATATCGTGATTGTCATAGCTAAATTTTACCTTATTCCACATCAAGAAAAGCCAGCAAATTGGCGTCACAGAAACAGCAATCAGATGACAAAAATCATTTCAAAACCTTTACAAAATATGGGCGAAGCGGTATAATTATCGCATAAAACATAAAATACCGCTTTTTAGCTCATTGAGGTAGTCCATGCCCGGAATCAACAAAATACCCACCTACAATCTCAAAGTCGTTGTCCAGGAAACCGGCATCAAACCGGATACACTGCGCGCCTGGGAACGCCGCTACGGCCTCCCCACCCCCGAGCGTACGTCAGGCGGTCATCGCCTGTATTCGCAATACGACATCGAAACACTTAAATGGCTGCTCGCCCGCCAGGATGAGGGCCTGAGCATCAGCCGGGCGGTCGAACTGTGGGAAACCCTGCGCAAAGACGGCCAAGACCCGCTGATCGCTATGTCATATGGCACGCAAGATTCCTCCCGAGAGCTAACTGGTGTAGTTTCGGGTGCTACGCTGGATGAATTGCGTGAGCATTGGATCGACGCCGTAATGGCCTTCGACGAACCAATTGCTGAAAACATCCTCACCCAGGCCTTCGCCCGTTATCCGGTTGAAACCGTCTGTATCGAACTCTTACAAAAGGGTTTATCGCAAGTAGGTACAATGTGGTATGGTAGCGAAGCCTCTGTACAACAGGAACACTTTGCCTCAGCGCTGGCAACCCGGCGGCTGGATGCCCTGATCGCCGCCGCCCCTAGCCCAACCCGACGCGGGCGGGTGATCGTGGGTACACCGCCAGGGGAAGAACACACTTTCTCAGCTTTGGTGGTCACGCTATTATTACGACAACGCGGCTGGGCGGTCGTCTATTTGGGCGCAAATGTGCCGCTCGAACGCCTCAAATCGACCATTGATAAGGTCAATCCTGAACTGGTTGTTTATATCGCCATGCAACTAGATACTGCCGCTTCCTTACTAGATGTCGCTCGTTTTTTACAAACCGAGGATGTGCCATTTGCGTTTGGCGGCCTGATCTTCAACCAGATTCCCTACCTGGTCGACCGCATCCCCGGGTATTACCTGGGCGAACGCCTGGAGCACGCTGCCGAAGTCGCAGAAAAAATATTGACGATCAATCCCCCAATAAGCAATGGCATGGCCACATCGAAAGCCTATAAAGAGGCTCGGGAAAACTTCATGAATGTGCTGCCACACATCGAAGCCAATCTTTGGCAGATTCTGCAAGATGCTGATATGGGTGACCAGGACATCCTTACCGCCACCCACCATCTTTCCAACGACATCGCTGCCGCCCTCACCCTGGGCAATATGGATTACGTACAACCAGAAATTGAGTGGATCGAAGGTTTTGGCAAGAACTACAACATCCCCCCGGCAGCACTCAAGCACTACTTCGAAGCATACTATCAGGCAGCCTCTCAGCACCTGGACGCGCGCGGCGAACCGGTCATCAACTGGTTGGATAAAGTCAGGCAAAATTTTGTAAATTAGACTCGCGTTAGGAGTACCCATGCGGATCATTATTACCGGTGGAACTGGACTGATCGGCGGCAAACTGGCACAAGCTTTAATCGACGATGGCTACGAAGTCATCATCTTGAGCCGCAGCCCCGAAGATGCTATAGGCATTCCCGCAGGCGCGCAAGTTGTGAAATGGGATTCCAAAACAGCAGCTGGCTGGGGGCATCTGGCCGATGGCGCTTTCGGAATCATCAACCTGGCCGGGGCCAGCCTGGCCGGGGAAGGCTTTTTCCCCACTCCCTGGACAGACGAACGCAAAAAACTGATCGTGCAGAGCAGGTTGGATGCCGGGAAAGCCGTCGTGGACGCGATCACTGCTGCCGAAAACAAGCCCAAGGTATTGATACAGTCCTCGGCAATCGGTTACTACGGCGCGCGCGGCGACGAAGGCCTGGACGAGCAAAGTGACCCGGCCAACGATTTCCTGGCGAACCTATGCCAGCAATGGGAAGCCGTCACCAAACCAGTTGAACAAATGGGCGTTCGCCGGGTAGTGATCCGCACCGGCGTGGTGCTCTCCCCTGAAGGCGGCGCCTTTACCCGGCTGCTGCTGCCTTTCAAGCTCTTTGCCGGAGGGCCAATCGGCAATGGCCAGCAATACATCTCCTGGATCCACATGACCGATGAAATCGACGCCATCCGCTTCTTGCTGGAAAACGAGACCGCCCAGGGCGCGTTCAATCTGACTGCCCCAAATCCCAGACGCAACCAGGAATTTGCCCATATCCTGGGCCGGATCATGAAACGCCCCAGTTTCATCCCCGTCCCGGGGTTCGCTTTACGGCTGATGTTCGGCGAAGTCACCACTGTAGTCCTCGATGGGCAAAAAGTCTACCCCCAGCGCCTGCAAAAATTGGGTTTTGAATATAAGTTCACTCAGTTGGAACCAGCAATCAGGGATTTGTTAGGGAAGTAACATCTCGGATTTCCTCTTGAAAGAACACCACATTAGCAACAAGGCATTTTTCGCGTAGGGGGGCCGAGACCCTCCCCTACTGAAACCGTAAATCAATTTTTATAAGCAGATTACGTCTTTATGGAACAAGCAAAGTTTATCCCGCCAGCGATTAACAAAACAACAATCCACATATTATCTAAACCATGAAAACTTTCAATCACCGTTTCCAGGTCAATGCCCCGCTGGAGCGCGTTGCCGCTTTCCACAGCGACAGCCGCGCCCTCAAAATGCTCACCCCGCCCCCGATCATCGTCGCATTCCACCACCTCGAACCGCTGGGCGAGGGTTCGGTGGCCGATTTCACGATGTGGTTCGGACCAATCCCCATTCACTGGTGCGCCGTACACAGCGCCGTCGATCCGTTGAACGGCTTCATCGACACCCAAGCATCCGGCCCATTCGCATCCTGGCAGCACCGCCACACTTTCACCACCATCGACGAAAACACCACGTTGGTGGAAGACACTATACAGGCGCAGCCCGGCAAGCATTTCTTCTATGGATTGGTAAGCCGCCTGATGTGGCTGACTTTACCGCTGCTGTTCGCTTACCGCGCCTGGCGCACACGCCGCGAGATCGCCCACTAAATAGCTCCCCACAAATCACACATTTTGCATTCGCGGCTCAGAGAGTCGCCCGTACCTTGCATCTTGTTTCCTGTCCGCGCTATAATTCGACTTAAACCCCTGCAACACGGAGGCAGACTTGACCACCCACCCTCTGGCCGGTATTTACGTTGCCGCTGCCACCCCATTGAAAGCTGACTATTCCCCAGACTACGCCGCTATCCCCGGCCTGCTGGAATTCCTGGCAAAGCGCGGTGCACATGGCGCGCTGCTGCTGGGCACCACCGGAGAAGGCACTTCCTTTTCCTCGCCGGAACGCCAAAAGATCTGGCAGCACGCCCTCGAAATCCGCCAGGCCTACCCCGACTTCAAACTG
>JBNKDB010000109.1:0-5934 GCA_050288045.1 Anaerolineales bacterium
GATCTTGACCCCAGCGCTGGCCCCGATACGGGTAGCCCCGGCTTCGACCATGCTCTGGGCTTCTGAAAAGTCGTGCACGCCACCCGAGGCTTTCACGCCCATGCTCTCGCCAACCACCCGCCGCATCAGGGCAACATCCTCGACCGTGGCCCCGCCCCCGGCAAAGCCGGTCGAGGTCTTGACGAAGTCGGCCCCTGCTTCCTTGGACAACAAGCAGGCGGTGACTTTTTCTTCATCGGTCAACAGCGAAGTTTCGATAATCACCTTAGTCAGGGCGTTGGCAGCGTGGGCCGTATTGACCACACCCTGGATGTCGCGCAATACCAATTCCAAATCCTTGGCCTTGAGCGCCCCAATGTTGATGACCATATCAATCTCAGTGGCGCCATCGTCCAGGGCGGTCTGGGTTTCGAAAGCCTTGACTTCAGGCGCAGTCGCGCCCAACGGGAAGCCGATCACCGTGCATACCTTGACGTCCGTGCCTTTCAACAAATCGGCGCAGAGCTTGACGTAAGAAGGGTTGATGCACACCGAAGCGAACTCGTATTTGCGAGCTTCGAAACAAAGCTGGGCAATCTGGTCGGCAGTGGCGTCTGGCTTGAGCAAGGTATGGTCGATCAATTTCGCCACACTGGGGTCCTGGGGAATCCCGCCCAGCGTGGAGGTCAGGCGTTCGGCTCCGACACTGACCACGTGCCCGACGTTATCGAAACAGGTGTGTACGCAAACACCCTCGGCGCACTCTTCGTGACAAAACTCGCCATGCGTCTGGGTGTGTTCCTGTTCGGCCAACGCCAACAAGACCTCACGGGTCACAATTTCAACAAGTTTTTCTACGGTAATCTCTTTCCCGATCATGCTTACTTTTCCTCAATTGCCATAATCTTATCGACGCGGCGCGCATGCCGCCCGCCACCAAATTCGGTTTTCAAAAAGGTATCGACGATCTGTTTCGCCAGGCTGGGGCCAATCAAACCCGCCCCCAACGTGAGCACGTTGGCATTATTGTGCTCACGAGCATTGAAGGCCGTGGCGTAGTCGTAGCACATCGCAGCGCGTACACCATGCACCTTATTGGCTGCCATGCAACTGCCGATCCCGGCCCCATCAATGACGATGCCGCGCCAGGCTTTGCCTTCCTTGACCTGGTTAGCCACCGCCAGGGCGAAATCGGGGTAATCCACAGATTCGGTGCTGTACGTGCCACAATCGATTACCGAGTAACCCTGTGCTTTGAGATGGGCAATCAGGCCGACTTTCATCGAAAAACCGCCGTGGTCACAACCAATCGCCACCGCATTGGTTGCAGTGGGCGCAACTTCAGCCATGGACTTTGCTTTCAGCATGCCGCCGGAAGCGGGCGCAGGTGGCACTTCACCACCCTGCACGCGGCTTACAACCTGCCGCACAATTTCTTGAAGTTCGGAATCAGAGGGTATATTCATCGTTTATTCAGCCGCGTCTCCAATCGGTAAACGCCGGAAAATAGATGGCTCGGATTGCGCGTAAGGCCGCAACTGTGAATTGAAACGGAAGCGGTCGGCGCGCAGTTCCGAATCGACGTATTCGATCACCTTGCCATTCGCCAGACGGGTTTCACGGTGAAAAACCAACACGACCGCCGGAGGAACAAGTCCAAGCAAACGAGCAACTTCAGGTGTCGCCAAACTGGCTTCGATCTCTTGCTCGGCGTGATCCGGCTTTCTATTATAAACGCTGGACAGCGTTTCGTAGAGAGAGCGCTGCGCAAAATCGTATTCCAAAATACCCGGGCAAAGTTCGTGCGGCAAATACGAGCGTTCGATGGCAACCGGTTCGCCATCCATCTTGCGCACCCGGTACAGGAAAACGACTTCACTGCCCAACTGCACCTGCAAACGCCGCGAAAGAGCGGCATCGGCAGAAATCAACGCTGCCTCGAGCACATCACTGGTAATCTCCACGCCATGCGGGGACATTTCTTTCGAAAAGCCAAACAGGAACTGGGCGGTTTTGTTCATGCGCTCGTCAGTCACAAAGGTGCCGACCCCATGTACGGTGGTAAGCACACCCTGGCTGACCAGTTCACTCAAGGCATGGCGCACAGTATTACGCCCCACCTCGTAAAGCTTGCATAACTCACTTTCCGACGGTAGGCGCTCCCCTGGCTTGAATTCACCGCTTTCGATCTTTGCCAGAATAGATTCAATCAGGGCCTGATAAAGCGGCATGGCGTGATTCTGCTCAATCATCAATTTTTGGGATTACTCATACCAACATATACCAACATGTTCCATCGATAGTATATCACTTTTGGGACGGCAGAGTCAAGCAGGAGGACAAGCGTGAAACGAGAATAGTGATGCGTAAGTAGTGACGAGTGACCAGTAATGAGTAATCAGGACAGACCGCGTTCCTATTTGTCTAAGCGTCAAATTACTCAGCTCCTGGGCACCTGGTCGCCTTGGTGCCTAAGCACCTCTAAGCCAGGATATAATAACAAAGATCTCATTTTCCCAAGGAGGAAACATGGAATTTGCCGAACTCGTCAAGCAGCGCTACAGCGTACGCGGCTACCAATCCACCCCGGTAGAAGAGGAAAAGCTCAACCTGGTGTTGGAAGCCGCCCGCATGGCCCCTACGGCAGTCAACCGCCAACCCTTCCAACTGATCGTAGTGCACACCAAAGGCAAAGAAGCCGATATGCAGCGCATCTACCACCGGGAATGGTTCCTGAGCGCACCGCTGGTGATCTGCGCTTGCGCGGTGCGGGCTGAAGGCTGGAAGCGCGCCGACGGCAAAGATTACGGCGACGTGGATGTGGCCATTGTGGTCGACCACCTGACGCTGGCCGCGGCCGAACTGGGCCTGGGCACCTGTTGGGTGGGCAGTTTCGACCGTGAAGCCGTGATTGACGTTCTAAAGTTACCGGTCGAAGCCGAGCCATTGGTCATCATCCCGATAGGTTATCCCGCCGATCCACCCAGACCCAAGGAGCGCAAGCCGCTATCCGAACTCGTGCGCTACGAACACTGGTAGCTTCAATAGGCGCGCCGCTTGGACATACACTCCCAACGCTGAAAACCAAACTTCTCGTACAAACCGTGTGCGTCCCTGGTCGCCAGCAATTGTAAGCCTACCTGGGTGGCCGGGTGGGCCTCTAAGCATTCCATCATCCACACCCCCAACCCCTGGCCGCGCGCCTTGGGGTCAACGTACACATCGCAAATCCAGGCAAAGGTGATATTGTCGGTTACCACGCGCACAAAGCCAACCTGCTGCTCCCCATCAAAGAGCGAGAGCAGCACCGAATTTTCGAGCGCGGCTTCAATGACCGCGCGCGGCCGGTCTGCGGCCCAATAGGTCGTATGTAATGCCGCCACAATGTAATCGACATCGGCGGCTGTTTTGTCATCGGTGATCTTGAATCTGTCTCGCTGAAATTCCATGCCTGATCCTTGTACGTAAAGAATTTTTGTCCCTGTAAACCGGGATATAATTTGCCTCAGTTGAAAGCAAATAAATTATACGGAGGAGATCATGTCCAAGAAAGAAAAAACTGACAAGCAAATCTCCAAAGCAATGTTATTCGACTTTGGTAAAGATGTCCATCAATATTTGTACAATCAAGTTTCAATTGCTGACGCCAAGGTTGGTTTGCTACTGACGGTCAACTCGCTGATCATTGCCTATCTTTTTGAGAATAGAATGCCAAACGCCTCGATCCTGGAAACCGCAGCCTTTTCACTCGCAATTGTGTTTTTCTTCCTCTCCGATCTAATCAGTTTCTTGACGATCTTTCCGCGACTCTTCAGTGGCGGCAAAGGTGTGATTTTTTGGGGAGATATCACCACGAGGGAATCTCCACAAGCATATGCGGAAGATGTCAAACAATTGAACGTGGCACAGTTAGGCGAAGCCTACGCGCACAACAATTATTACGTCAGCCAGATCGTAAAAAGGAAATATCGCTATATCAGGCAAAGTATGATTTTCTTTTTTCTGGGCTTGTTAGGCGCAATTTTCTATTTCATTGTCACCTCTTTTTTCTAAACGCAAAGTCCACAATCGGTTTAAAAATGCACAATTGCTGGTACGCCTATCCAATCCGTCACCTGAACCCCTGGTCTCCCGATACGGTATTATAAAAAACTTAGCGAAGGTGAACAATATGAAAACCAAATTCATCCTGTTCCTGCCGATCAGTTTGCTCGTAATCTCCGCCTGCACACCACAGGCCGCGCCCACACAGGCCCCGGCCGTAGAAACCGCCCCACCAGCAGCAGATAGCGGAGAAGAAGATACCGGCAGCCAGAATGTCCCCACCATGCAGATGCCGACACAGGACGACCGCGCTGTATTCGAAGCCGGGCTGATCGGCCTGGAACAGGCCCTGCCGCCAGAGCTGGATGCCGCCAGTGTTTACGTCATCAACCTGAAAATCCCGGCCGGATACGAAACCGTACACGGCTCCCAGGAAGTGCGCTACACCAACCGTGAAGTTGTGGCCCTGAACGAAGTTTATTTTCGCCTATTCCCCAACGCTTCCGGCGGCACGGCCACGGTTTCCAATTTGAGTGTAGACGGGATTGAGGTAAAACCGGTCTATGAAGCCGCCGACACGGCCTTGAAAGTTCCACTGGAAACGCCGCTGGAGCCGGGCGAGTCGCTTGTGATCGCTCTCGATTTTGAATTGGGCATTCCGCGCGAGATGGGCGGCAACTACGGCCTGTTCGGTTACTTCAATGACGTGCTCGTGCTGGATGAGTTCTACCCTGTGATCCCGGTATATGACGATGAAGGCTGGTACGCTGAATATCCGGCAAACAACGGCGATTTCCCCTACTTCGACGCCAGTTTCTACATCGTCAACGTGACCGCCCCAGCCGACCTGACCATAGTGGCTTCCGGCATCACGGTCGATCACTCCGCCGCGGATGGGATGCAGCATGTGACCTATGCCATCGGCCCGGCGCGCGATTTCTACCTGGCTGCCAGCGAGCGCTTCATCCAATACTCGGACCAGATCGGGGAAACCATAGTCAACAGCTATGCCCTGGAAGAATATCCCGAAGCCGCCCAGTTGGCGTTGCAATATGCCGTTGCTTCACTGGCCAGCTTCGGCGACCGCTTTGGCCCCTATCCCTACACCGAATTCGACGTGGTCAGCACGCCGATGCTCGCCCTGGGAGTCGAGTATCCCGGCGTGACCGGCATCACGATCGGCACCTACGACCTGAACACTCAGATCAGCGGCATGCCCGCCCAGGCCATGCTGGAAACGGTGGTCGCCCACGAAGTCGGTCACCAGTGGTTCTACAACACGGTTGGCAACGATCAGATGGAAGAACCATGGGTAGACGAATCGCTCACCCAATATGTGACCTGGCTGTATTTCCTGGATAACTATGGCAAAGCCGGAGCGCAGGGCTTTGCCGATTCGCTGAATTACCGTTGGAGCCGGGTCGAATATGATGATATCCCGGTGGGGCTGCCCGCTTACGATTATCAGGGGGCAGAATACAGCGCCATCGTGTACGGGCGTGGGCCGCTGTTCCTGATCGAACTGGAAAAGCAGCTCGGTTCGGAAACCTTCGCCGATGCCATGCAGGATTACTACCAGACCTACAAGTGGGGCATCGCCACCACAGAGGATTTCCGGGCAGTGTTGGAAGAACATTGCAACTGCGACCTGGGGCCAATGTTCACAGATTGGGTGTACGCGAAGTAATTACTAAGCGACGATTGTAGGGGCGACCGTCCGTTCGCCCCTACAAAAACCGGGAAGTAATCAAGGCTACTACTGCTTAATTGATTTGCAAAATCACAATTCTCAATAAGACCCCCATTTCAAGTCTCTTGACATAATCTCATTTCCCACTTGCATGAAATCCTATTTAACTATACAATAGAACATAAGTTCGAATTACGTTTTTATCCACCTACAAAAGCCGG
>JBNKDB010000110.1:0-2623 GCA_050288045.1 Anaerolineales bacterium
CAGGTAGGCATGGCCGGTTCTCGCTTTCAGGATTTGGGTAACTGACCTTCTGTGGCGAAATGATAATGATTTCACCCTAGAATATTTTCAAAGGCTGTAAACGGTCAGTTCCGTTAGTAAATGCCCTTGTGAGTAGATAAATTTGAAGAAATCTATGGGCATTTACTTGCTGGCGAGATTGTAACACGAACCGGTTTAGCCCGCGCTCCCATACTTTTCGTTCTCTGCACGCAGTTCATCGGACCATTCATCGCTGGTCAGGCCCATGTTGATCTCGATCAGATTGCCGTCCGGGTCACGCAAGAACGTGCAGCGGATGCCCCAATCGGGTTGGTTGTGGGGTTCGGTGATCAGTTCTATGCCGCGTTCCACCAGGCTGGCTGCAAATCGGTCGACGTTGGCAACTTCAATCGCGAGCAACACCCGGTCCTGGCAGACGGCATCGGCCGGTAGATCGGTCGTCTGGATGACTTCAGCCATCAGATCGCGTTTGAACAGTGCCAGGATGGGGGCGTTATCATCAGGGTTAGCGAAGGAAGCGTATCCGCCACCTTCTTCACCCCACACCACCCGGAATCCGAATATATCCCGGTAGAACCGGAAACAGGCATCGAAGTTGTTAACCAACAGGCGAGTTTGCCGTAACCACATATTTTCCTCCAAAGCGTATTTTTACTGCTCGATTTGCATGTGATTATATCGAGGCAAGGGTGATTAGGATGTGTTCATTGTGGTTTGTAAAGGGGCGGATCAATCGGGCTGGGTGGCCGTGACGCGATCGTGAGCGTAAGCGGTGTAGACAGAAAGCGGCATCATGGAGAGGATCAACAGCACGCCAAAGCCCATGATCGATTGCATGAAGTCGTTGAATAAGGTGCCGATTGGAAATTGCCCAAACACCCAGACCGCGAAAAGCACCAGCGGCCAGGGCCATAGTTTGGCCGTCAGATGCAAGAAGCCGCCAGGTTGTTTATCTGGCAACGGTTTGTTGATGCGCGTTCCGGCCGCACCGCCGATGATGCCGATCAGGGGTGGGAAGAGGCCGCCGCCAAACAGCAGCAACGCTACCGAAAGCAGCATCAGAATCGACCCAGCGCGCTTGCGCTGGATAAAAGCAATCGACCAGATCAGGATCAACAGGCCGAAAATTACCGCCAGAATACCGGTGATTAGAAAGTTGGGCAGCACTGTCATGGCCGGTTCACAGGCATTCCAGGCTTCTTCCGGCACGCACGGCGGCCCGATCGAGACGATCATCAAACCGGCGGGGCGCGTGTTGCCTTGCAGGATTTCAAAGATGCCGTGTTCTATCCCTGCTGCTCCGGCGGCAATGCCAAATACAATGGGTACATTTTTAGTCGCTTTGCGCATCGTTTCCTCCTCACAACTACAAGGAAAAATATCTTCGGATAATTTGATCCGTTAGGTCAGGTTGTCGAGGTCATCCCAGCCGTAGGCAATCTCCAGTGCACCGGCTCCGCTTTGCTTGGTTTGGTCGAGCAGCTTGCCACCTAACCTTTCGTAGAATTGTCTGGCGCGTTGATTTTCTGCTAATACCCAAAGCATCAGCGAAGCACAACCGTTCGCCTTGAGTTGGGCTGCTACTGTCTGCGCCAGTTGGCGGCCGATGCCTCTGCGCTGGTAGGGCAGTCGCACGTGCAGCGCCACCAATTCGCTGTCATATGCTGGAAAATCACTGACTCCCGGCCGACCCAGCGCATATCCGGCGACCTCACCCGCGTCGGTTTCGGCGACGTACAACAGGTCATCCATCTGGCCGGAGAGCAGTTCGCGCCAATCCTGGCTTTGTTCTTCATAGGTAAATAGGTCAAGATAATCTTGTGGCAGGATACCGGCATAGGCGGTACGGTAGCTGTCGACCTGTACCTTTGCCAATCCGGCGCTGTCCGCAGTGGTCGCCTGGCGAATTTTCATGTTTTCCTCTTATGCTGGGTATGATTTCCCATCCTGGTTATGGCTAGTTGTAGCTATTATAGCAATTTCCCCAGCTTGAGACAATGTGTGTCTACTTTAGTTGACAGTTTATACTTTTTCCCAATTTTCGATATCCCCAGGCACGATCTGGAACAGCGGGTGGGGAGTAACTGTCTTCAATTCGTCAATTCGTTGGTGATCGGCCGGGCTGCGTTTTTCTAATTTCGCCAGTAAGTGCTTGAACTCGTAATCCATCTGCCCGGTTGTGGTTTGGATTTTGGGCGGGGTGCCATTTGGGTTGATCTTGGCGGCGTCGAAGTTGTAGCCGCGCGCCTGCGCTTCCTGAAGTACACCGGCCAGGAAAAAGGTGATGGCTTGCTGTGGTTCGGGATGGGCCTTGAAACGGTCGAGTTGGGGGTGGTTCTTGTAGCCTTTGGTCTGGCCGCGCAACACGGCCTGGGCCAGCAGGCCTTCACGCCACACAGCCAACAGACCCTGGCGGTCTAAATATTGGGGATGTAAGCTCCAAAGTCGCATGGTTTGCTCCTATGATGAATTTGGTAGTGTGTTTGGCTAAAAGCCGCGTTTTTGCCCTTCCCAGGGTGGGGCCTGATCGGTTTTGAATTCTTCCACGCTGGGTCCATGTAATTGGCCCAGGCGCCATATGCCATAGAGATAGCTGACGATC
>JBNKDB010000111.1:0-3412 GCA_050288045.1 Anaerolineales bacterium
ACCTCTACCAGCATTTCATCACGCGTTGTACGTTTGAGCAGCTCGATCCACCCAATAAAGAAATTACGGTGTTCATCACCCTGGTCGTCCTGTCCGGCATTCCAAATGGCAAGCGGATCTTCCAGCAAGATCGCACTCGGCAAGTCAGGATACAAACTGGCCAGCGTTAACGCTGTAGCCGCCCCCATTGAGTGGCCCAATACTGCTGGCTTTTCTAAATTCAAAGCTTCGATCAGCCCGGCGACTTCGATTGCCATCGTGCGTTGGTCATAGCCTTGATCGGGCGCTTCCGATTTGCCATGCCCGCGCGCATCGACCATGATCACATCATAATCTACGGAAAGCTCCTCAGTAAGCGGTGTCCAGCACAACCCATCGTCCGTAAAGCCATGCAAGAGCACAAGTGACAGCCCATCCCCACCGGTGCGATAATAATGCAGTCGGGTTCCATGTGTAACCACTTCAGCTGAATTCCATTTATGCATACCAACCTCCTCTACCAGACAACGTTTAAAATCATCATATCACATATCATTCCCCCCACCCCACCGTTCTCGTTAAACATCAGGATTAGGTACAATACACCTAAATAATTGTTTGATTGGAGTTTACTTATGTCCTCAACAATTTCCCTAAATGTGAACGGCAGCACACTCCAGGTCGATTTACCACCCGCCGCCACCCTACTCACTGCCTTACGGCAGCTCGGATTTACCGGCGTGAAATCCGGCTGCCGGGAAGAAGAATGCGGAGCGTGCAGCGTGCTCATCGATGGCCGTTCAACGCCCTCCTGTCACGTACAAATTGGGTCACTGCAAGGTTCGCAAATCACCACGATCGAAGGGCTAGGAACGCCGGAGGAACTCCATCCCCTACAACAAGCTTTCATCGAAGAACAAGTCGGGCAATGCGGATTTTGCACTTCCGGGATGATCGTCGCTGCCCAGGGACTACTGAATCAATACCGCTACCCCACGGACGCGCAAATCCGGGAAGGCCTAGCAGGCAACCTGTGCCGCTGTGGCGTATACGAACGCGTCAGACGGGCGATCAAGTTGCGCGTTGGTCGCCCAGAAGCGCCGCTCTTCGAAGTCAGGACACTAACGGATATCTCCCCTACTGAAAATATCGAACTGCCCGGTTCATTGACCCACACACCCGCCCTGGATGCCTGGATTCGCATCGACCCCGAAGAAACCATCACTGTGTTTTCCGGCAAGGTCGAAATCGGACAAGGCCTGAAAACCGCCCTGGCACAGATCGCAGCCGAAGAACTGAATGTGCGTCTCGATCAGGTCCGTGTAAATATGGCAGACACCGCCCTGACACCGGATGAAGGCATTACGGCCGGAAGCATGTCGCTGCAAACCTCCGGCAATGCCATCCGCTATGCCGCTGCTGAAGCCCATCAGCAGCTTCTGCGCATCGCCTACGAAGAGCTGGAAGCGCCTCTTGAACGTCTGGCGGTATCCGAGGGCCGAATCACCGACCCAGAAACCGGTCGTTCGATAACCTATTGGGAATTATTTGGCGGCAAGAAGTTTGGCGTCAACGTAACCGGAGCAGTTCAACCCAAATCCGCTGCAGCATACGCCCTGGTCGGTCAACCCGAAAAGCAACTTGAGATCACCGGGAAAGTCACCGGTACGTTCGCCTTCATTCACGATCTCGATTTGCCAGGCATGCTGCATGCCCGGGTTATCCAGCCGCCAACGTACAACGCCAGGCTGGTCGAAGTGGACACAGAGGCGCTGTCCAAGCTGCCAGAAGGCGTCCAGGTTGTGCGAAATGGGAGTTTCCTGGCGGTCGCCGCAGCACGCGAGCACGACGCCGCCCAGGCCTGCGAATCGCTCAAAGCGGCCTGCACCTGGGAAGCAGACCCACTCACACCCGATCAAGATGACCTCTATCATGCCTTACGACACGCCTCCAGTGAAGACTATCTGGTTGTGGATGGCGCTGCCCAGCAAACTTCCATCCCGGAGATTACCACACCAGCACAAGCCAGCCAAACGCTGCGCGCTACGTATACCAAACCCTACCATATGCACGCCTCACTTGGACCGTCGTCGGCGGTCGCTTGGATGGAAGATGGCAAACTCACCATCTGGGCACAGACCCAAGGCGTGTTCCCGCCACGCGCCAATATTGCCCACGCGCTGGGCATGCCAGAAGCGGACATTCATGTTATCCACGTAGAAGGCGCGGGTTGCTACGGCCACAATAGTGCTGATGACGCCGCCTTTGATGCTGCCCTGATCGCCGCGGCGCTGCCCGGTCACCCGGTATCGCTGAAATGGAGCCGGGAAGATGAGCATCGCTGGGAACCCTACAGCCCGGCAACCGTGATCGAAATGCAGGCCAGTCTGGACGCCACACACAACTTACTCGACTGGAACCACGATGTCTGGAGCCCACCCCACTTTGGCCGCCCCCACCCGGCCGGAGCAGCTTCCGGATTGATTTCTGCCTGGCGACTGGAAAACGCTTTCGAGCAACCCGAAGCCAGCGCCGGACTCGGGACGCATACCGGTTCTCACCGCAACGCCGACCCCCTCTACGAATTTCCGGCCAGGCGCATCGCCAAACATGTTGTCAGACAACACCCGCTGCGCGTTTCCTCCTTCCGCGGCCTGGGCGCTTTCGCCAATGTATTTGCAATCGAATCTTTCCTGGATGAACTGGCGCATGCTGCAAACGTCGACCCGGTCGAATTCCGGTTACACTACCTGAAGGATCAGCGCGCCCGAGCCGTGCTGCTAGCGGCGGCTGAAAAGATCGGTTGGGAAAGCGCCCAGGAGAAACGCATGAACAGGCGCGGGAAAGGGGTTGCCTTCGCCCGCTACAAGAACAGCGCCTGCTACGCTGCAATTGGCGTGGAGGTGAGCGTAAATACAGAAACGGGAAAGATCAAGCTGGAGAGAGCCGTCATTGCTGCCGATGCCGGGCAGGTCGTCAACCCGGATGGACTGAGCAACCAACTGGAGGGCGCTTTCGTCCAGGCCGCTAGCATGACGCTCGTGGAAGAAGTGACCTATGCTGAAAATGGGATCACCAGCACCGATTGGGTCAGCTATCCAATCATGCGTTTCCCTGACGCCCCCATCATCCAGACCGTGATCCTCAACCGCCCCGACCTGCCCTTCCTCGGCAGCGGCGAGGCCGCCACCGGACCAACACCGGCGGCGATTGCCAATGCGGTCTTCAATGCCAGCGGCATCCGGCTGCGCCACATCCCATTCACGCCAGAAAAAGTGTTGCAGACCACTGCCACTCCCCTGCCCTAGCGTGTTTTTGCGCTTCAATCGTTGACAAAATCACGATGGCATAGTAAACTTCTGCCGCTGTCTAATACGGCAGTTTTGGCGAGGTAGCTCAGCTGGCAGAGCAGGGGACTCATAAGCCCTTGGTC
>JBNKDB010000112.1:0-3770 GCA_050288045.1 Anaerolineales bacterium
TCGACCTCGCGCCCAAGAATATCAGTGTCAACGCGGTTTCGCCTGGCGTGGTCGCCACCGACGCGCTGCAATACTTCGATATTACCTCGGATGAAGCCATCCTGGAACGTATTGCCAACACCCTCCCGGCTAAGCGGTTGGTAAGCGTAGAAGATGTGGCCGAAGTAGTCGCTTTTCTGTGCAGCCCGGCGGCCGAAATGATCCGTGGCCAGGTTATTGTAGTGGATGGCGGGCATTCCTTATTAATCGGCGGGTGGGCACCCGGGAACAAATAAATCCGCCGTATCTAATTTTGGTCAAATCATAGGTGTAGCTAGAAACGATAAAACGAAAACAATGCATCTGGCGGCTAAAGCCGCCGCGACATTCTTTAATGACTCCTGGTAAACAAAACGTCGGTGCAGCTTTAGCTGCCACCGACAAATCCCCAAACGCCTAGCAAATTTTTTAGAATCAATGGGTTTGTAAAGCTTAATACCCTCTACTCAATACAATTCACAGCAATTATAGTTTCGGCTTCAAAATACCCTTGATATGTCATACACCCACCAGCACGGCCCGGGCCGGGGCACCCTCGCTGTCCGCCAGCTTCAAAGGCAGGCAATAGAGCGTATACCGCCCTTGCGACACCGCCGACAAATCCAGGCCTTCCACAATCACCACTTCAGCCTTCAAGAAAGTCTCATGCGTGGGGACAGAATCACCAAAAGGTGCTACCGATAGATAATCCACGCCCACCAGCTTGACGCCTTTATTGATTAAGTATTCAGCCGCCTCCGGGCTAATGGAAACAAAATCTTCCTGAAATTTCTTGTGGCCCTTGGCCCAAAGCTGGGAATTACGCGTCCGAAAGAGCACCCGGCGAGTGCGCGGCGGGATGTCAGATTTCTCCAGTAATTCGGGGGTGATCAGATCTACTTTATCATCGACGTGCAACACATACGCCCGGCCAATTAACATCTTCAAGTCGAGGTTTTCTACCGTACCCCCGTTTTCCAGGAAATGGAGCGGCGCATCCACATGTGTGCCGGTATGCACTCCCATATTGATCCTTGACAGGTTCGAGCTTGCACCCTCTTCGATCTTTTGCACGCGCGCCAATTCTACAGCGGGATCGCCCGGCCAGACGACCAAATCAGGTGAAATCGTCAATGTTATATCGTAGGTTCGCATACCGCTCAGCCTCAAGTGAATACTCGCCAGCAAGAGAAAATCAAAGGATTTCTCCTTTAAGCAAATTGCTTTGCCATTGTCGGCTGGCTAACTGAATTCAGTATATATGAGGCTGTTCAAACGCGCAAACGAGGAAACGTTGCAATTTTTTAAGTTCGGAAGATCACTTTTGCCAGGGTGACTTTTTCCAATACCCCAACATCGATGGTCACACCCAACCCCGGTTTGTCGGGGACCGTGATCGTGCTGTCGGGGTTGAGTTCGAAAGCCTCGGCCGTGATGTCATTTTCGTAGTAACGCGCCGAGGCGGAAATGTCTCCCGGCAGCGTGAACCCGGGCAGGCTGGCCAGTGCCAGGTTCGAGGCGCGTCCCACACCGGTCTCCAACATGCCGCCACTCCAGACAGGAATATTCTGTGCCCGGCAAATATCGTGGATGCCCACCGCCTGGCTCAAACCACCGACGCGTCCGGCTTTGATATTGATAACCCCGCAAGCTTTCATTTCCAGTGCCTGGCGAGCATGCCGCGGCGAGAGGATGCTTTCATCCAGGCAAATTGGCGTTTGCAGTTGGGCTTGCAGCTTGCTGTGATCCCACAAATCGTCTTCATAAAGCGGCTGCTCGATCATCAGCAGGTTTAGGTCATCCAGAGGTTTCAAGGTTTCGGCCGTCTCCAAAGTGTAAGCCGAATTGGCATCGACCATCAAACGTATATCCGGGAAAGCTTCTCGGACGGCCTGGGTCTCGGCCACATCCCGACCGGGCTTGATCTTCATTTTAATGCGCTCGTACCCCCGGGCACGGTAATCGGTCACCACTTGCAGCAATTCCGGGATCGAATCCTGGATACCAACCGACACCCCCACAGCAACGCGCTCGCGCTGCCCACCGAGCAACTCGCGCAGCGATTTGCCCAGCATCTTACCCTGCACATCCCAGAGTGCCATCTCCAATCCGGCTTTTGCCATCTGGTGGCCGCGGATCATGTGCAGGCAAGTGTGGATGTCGCCGGGCAGGGTAAGATCTTTGCCCACGATTTCGGGCAGTATGAACTCCTGCAAAATATGCCAGGCCGTTCCGGATGTTTCAGAAGCGTAGCCCGGGTCGTAATCGGCCACACATTCGCCGTATCCAACCACACCTTCCGAGTACACTTCCAGCAGGATACAATCGCGTGTGGTGATGCGTCCAAAAGAGGTTTCGAAGTGGCTTTGCAATGGCATGCGGACGTGATATAGATTGACCTGCTCGATTTTCATATTCATACTCCCAAAGTGCTGTCACCGTAACTCAAAATGTAATATCCGCGTGCCTGGTTACCCGACAAATAGATATAATCCGTAACCAAATATTGGCGTGCAAACAAGGCTTCGAAGATCTCGCGGGTATGCATCCGCCAGCGCATACCTAATTCGGGATCGGCAGCTTTCAAAGCCAGGAAATCGGTTGGAATCTCAACCATCACGATGGCCGGGCGATCGGCGGTTTCCGGCGGCAAATGCACGTTCTCGGCATCCGGCACTTCCCAACCGGTAGCATTCAAATGGGTGGTGTTTACTTTGAAGGTTTCGGCCGCCAGGAAATGCGCCAGGTCGAGTTTCTTGCGGGCCTCGCGGCTCAAGCGCTTTTGCACGCGCTCCGAATGCAGCCACCAATCGACCTGGAAACGATCCGAGGGCAAGCCGACGTTGAGGCCATCGCGCATTTCACCGTAATATTCGCGTTTGTAGGTATTGCAAACCGCCCCCAATTTGGCGATATTCAAGTTAGCATTCAGACTGAGCAGTGGATCGTACGTCCAAGTGATCAGGTCGATGCCCTGGTTGCGAACCACCTGCCACTGAGCGCGCTTGAGTTTGAAGCCAACCCCATCAGCGCGGTATTCCGGCAATACCCCCACCTGGTGCGAACAATGCTTGATGTGCTCGCCATCCGCAGTGGGCACCATCCCCAGAAATCCATAAGCGAACCCGACCATTTTATCGCCATCGTATGCCCCCAGGACAACACCCCCGTTCTGAGCAGCAACAACGATCACATGTGCCGGAACGATATCTGCTTCGCTGCCCGGCCACACCTGGCGTTGAATTTCTTCGGTTTGCTCGATTTCGGCATAATTTTCCAGTAATTTAATTGTGATTTTATCGGTATCCATAGCGAAGATGATTTCATTAAAATAGAATGATAAATCCTTTGTACCAATGATTTCGTTAAAGGATTCAACTATACTTGGTAATCGATCATTTGCATTTACCAGTTATAACAGTCCGGTACTTTAGCAAATGCCCTTGCAGGTAATTTTCTAGATAAAACCTTTTGGCGTTCACTCCGGTAAATCTTGTATAATAACAAGCTGTAGCGTGGAACATTATATCAGTCGTGCACGTTATATCACTATAAACCGCATCGAAATCACCAATATCACTGCGAAAATGTAGTGGTTGCCAAGGATTGCTCATGAAGCGAAAACTATGGTTGGGTCTTGCCGGTATATTTCTGCTGCTGCTCGTCTTCCCCGGCAGCGCGACCGCTCAAACACAAGACCAGGTCGAGCTGACCGCAGTCGCCGGACTGGACGGATTTTGCAAAACTGACGC
>JBNKDB010000113.1:0-4538 GCA_050288045.1 Anaerolineales bacterium
TCCTGATTGATCGTTTGCTTTTCTTGTAAACATTGCTGAATGCCTTCAAGTGTGTGCTGGATGTCGATCTTTGGAATATTTAGCCGTTGAGGAAATTCCCTCAAAGGTATTCCAACTAACTGCTTTATAAACCCGTCGGTAATCTTTTGGGCAGCGATATTGTAGTCAACCAGGATGATTTCATCGCCCTGCTGCTGCACGATGATGGTGGGGACCGGAATATTGACGAAGTGTTCTCGATTTCGTTTCTCGCTGCGCCGACGCTCTTCCTGGATCTGGTGGCGATCGGTGATATCCCGGACAATGCCCAATACTTGATCCTCTTTGTATGGAATAATGCGATATTCGAAATAAAGCTCGCCCCCTTCCACCGCCAGAGGATATTCGATCACTTGCATTTCACCGGTATCCACGGCTTTTCGATAGAGTTTCAAGATAGGGTCTGCAACTTCCGGGGGAATGACTTCATTTATGTTTTTACCAATCAATTCTTCCGATGGCAGGGCCAATAGTTCAGGATAAGCAGTATGGATGTAGAGATATTCTCCCTCTACGGTGTGGATGAAGAGAATGTCGGGCAGGACTGCCAGGATGGCATTTGAGCGTTCTGCGATCTCGTGTAATTCCTGGGCAATCGAGTGCTGCGCTTGCAGGGTTTTGGTCTGGTAATGGTGATATTGAATGGACAGGGTGGTGATGATAATCAATAGAGCGAGGAAGTCGACCCCGCCGTATATCCAGGCGAACGGTTCTTGTGGGTCCCCAATAAAGATCAAAATTTGATTCAAAGCTCCCGAATACGAGAGTATCCCGAATGTGATATACGTCAAAGCACTCAAGATCGTAGCGTAGATGCCGTAGCGCACATCGATCAGGAAGATGACCACAGCTGGTAAAGCGAGCAGGTAAACGCGGCCGTCCAAAGTCATGGCCCCGCGGCTGAAAGCGATCAATGAACTGAGGTAGAGGATGGCCGTGAAACCCCAACCGCGTAGGCGATAGTCAATGTTTTTCAGGGCGGCCAATCCAACGATGGAGAAGTAAAGCCCCGTGAGGAGCAGGCCCACGGGCCAGAAACTACGTTCTGAGATCTCAATATATACGTAATACACCCAAATGGGGACACCAATAGCAACAGAGATCCACAATACTTTTGTCAGCATGGCACTCCGCCATAAGGATAAATTCTCTTTCGGCTGCTTAGCACGCGCCACTATATCGGGCGGCTGTTTGGGAGACATATTTTTCTTGTTCATAATCGACTCCTACCAATCGGGTTTCCCCATGGTTTTGGCTGGTAAACAAACGTGTCATTTGCGGAAATGATAACCCTCACATATTTCACAAATACTCGCGCACAAAATCGCACAAAGTCGCATCAATATGACAGGTTTTCGGAGCGGTGGTTAGTTATGCTTGGAGTTAGTTTTATTTATCCTTCCCGATGTATTTGAACCTTAACAATTGAAAATTGGCTAACTTGCTGGTAAATCGTCAGGCCTCCAGATTACCGTAATCGTCGTGCCTTTTTCTGGCTGGCTTTCAATTTTTAGTTGAGCATTGATGATGCGGGCACGTTCGTACATGCCAACAAGCCCAAAATGTTCGTGAGATAGTAAGCTGGAGAGATCCAATCCCGAGCGTGTGTTAAACCCAACTCCATCGTCGCGGAGGTGTAACTCGACTTCCGTTTGGGAGATTTTGCCGTACAGGTATAAATTCTTGGCTTTGGCGTGGCGGATGGCGTTTTCCCCGGCCTGCTGGATGATCCGGTAGAGGTGTGATTCAACCGTGGGGTCGAAATGGGTATCGCAAGGTTCAATATCGAATTCGATATTAAGATCACCATTGGCGCGGTCGCTCAAGTCGTCACAAAAAGCTTCCAGGGCTGTGCGGAGGCCATAGTTCAGGGCCGGAGGACGCAGACCCTGGATCGTCTGGCGCAGGTACCTGGTGAGCGCCTGATAATCTTCATGGAAGGCTTCTGCAGCAGCTTCATCCAGTTTCATGATCAATAGTGCTAATTGGTTGAGTACCACGTCGTGCAGGTCGCGTGCCAGGCGGCCGCGTTCGATTTCCTGCGAGCTGATGTTGGCGCGGTAGAGCATCTGGAGCATCTCGGCCTGGTTGATGTTCGCCAGGGCGATGGCAGTCTGGTTTGCCAGGGAGCGGAGGGTGTTGACGTCATTGGCGTTGTAAATGTTATCCGGGTCGCGCTGCCCCAGCAGCCACAAACCTACCAATTCATCTCCCAGCCGCAGGGGTAAAGCCAGACGAACCCAGGTGTGTCCTTCTTCTGGATTGCTGTTGTCTGGGAAGGGGGAATGGCTTGCCGACATTTGGGTGACCTGACTCTCCGGGGGCAGTTGGTCAGGGGCGATGCCTTTGGAGCACACCACTTCTACTTGCTGTTCTTTCGAAAGATTCAATAAAGCCGATTGGCGAATGAGCAAACTGGGCAGAACTTCTTCGTTGATCAGATGTGTCAGGCTGTCTATATCCAGGCTGGTCGCAATCCGGTCGGTATAGGATTGCAGCAATTCTGAGGAAGCCAGCGGCATGTTCAAAATCCGGCGTTCCACGAAGCGGCCGAAACGATCGTAACCCAAGATGGTAATCAAGGTTGCCAAAAAGACGGAAAGTAGGCTGATAAAAGCGCCTGCACCTTGGAAGGAAAAACGTTCCAGAGCGAACGGGAGCCACAAACTGAAAGCGATCATGACCACGATCAGGTAGATGTAACCGGAGATCAAGTGATTGGCTCTCAACTCCATCCCGACGAGTTGGCGGCGATACAGCGTATAAAAGTATGCAGTGGGCAAGAATGGCAGGGCCAGGAATGCAAAGATATAGAGGGCGTTAAACCCAGTATCGAATTCGGCTAAAGCAGGTAGCACTTGCGGAATCATTGTCAGGAGAGTGCCTAACAGGAGAAAGCTAACGTCTCGGCGCTGTTCTTTCCTTAACAAGTGCAGGAGTAATAAGATAATACTTCCGGTAATGGCTATAAGGAAAGCAAAGAGATAACTGCTTTTAGGGATGAGTTGGAACCATTGCGCGATTGCACCGACGAAGGCTAAAGCATACAGGCTATACCATAATGCTTTCGGGGTACGCGTGAGTGGTTGGGGCAGATTCCAGTGTAGTTGCAGGTAAACGGGCATACATAGCCAAATTGCAAAACGCATGACCAGTGGGCTTTCTAACAGGTGGGAGCTAGACATATTCCCGGCAATCAACCAGATTGCAGTCAGGTAATTGAAAGCAACCATCAGTTTCCAACGGGTATCTCTGGGCCGCACCAGCAGTAAAGTTGCTGTACCGGCAATCCAGAAGACATACGCCAGCCACCAGATATTGATTAGCCGATTGATGACTTCTTGTGGTGTCTTTGAGGGAATGGTCCAGTCTACCGTGATTTCTTCATCCGCGCGGATCACGGTCAATTTTAGTGTGTCGCCAGTTTGAGCGCCCTTGAACAATTGCAGGCGCAGGTCGTCTTCATAGGCTTGCCAGGTAATTCCATCTACCTCAATGATTTGATCCCCTACGCGTAAGTGCTCCGGAGCTCCAGGACCATAAGCTCCCGTGATTTCTCCAGATGACGTGTGGTAAAAGCCGACGTATGGTGTGACGTCCAGCCAACCGACTGTGAATAGCAAGATAACTCCTAAGACACTCAGGGGGAGTAATCGATCGGTCAGCCAATTTCGGGTTTGGGGAATTGAATTCATTGGTCTATTCTTCAATCAAAGGAGGTGCCAACCTATTGTAACTTATTCCAGATGATACGTCACTTGTCCTAACAACCATTTTTTCGAATAAAGGAGACCAGATCATGTTAAAGATGCAAGATTTTTATGCCCGCCTTGTTTCCGAGGAAGGGCCACAGGATTCTTATTTCCACAATCTTGTGGGGTTGACCCAGACCAGCCTGGCTGAAATGATGGATATTCCGGCCGATCTTGTTTGGACGGATTGGACAGAAGACCCCGAGTAGGGGTAAACCTAACCACGAACTGGCTGGGATTCCCGGCCAGTTCGATCTATCATAAATATTGGAGGTGGAAATATGCAACTTGAAGAAGCTGCATTAGAACTGATCCATAATCTACCCGAACTGCAACATTTTCCCGATCTGCTTGAACCGATCACGATATGCAAGCACGGCCTGATCGTTGCCGGATATGAAGCTTTCCAAGATTCGGTTGAGCGGACGATCCCGGTGATTGCTGCGATTGCCTGTTTACATCGCAGTATTATCATCCTGGACGATATGCTGGACGAAGACCCGCGTGGGGAATATCACCAATTGGGCGCCGGTGTAGCTGCCAACCAGGCAGCTATCCTGCAGGCTGCTGCGCTTCAGATTGTAGCCAATGCTGACTGGGAACCAACCATCAAATTTGCAGTGAGCAATGCCTTGAATGAAATGACCCTACATACAGCTTTGGGCCAGCACATGGATGTGCACAATCCGGCTACCGAAGCGGAGTATTGGGAATTGGCGCGCGGTAAAAGCTCGCCTTTCTTCATTG
>JBNKDB010000114.1:0-2953 GCA_050288045.1 Anaerolineales bacterium
ACTGCTGGCGCTGTTGGCCGAAGATGAATGACCGTGAATGAAGAAGTGTTGATCGTTGGTACTGGCGCGCTGGCCACGCTGATCGCCCAACGGCTGGCTGCCGCGGGAGTACCAGTCGTGATGCTGGGCACCTGGCCGGAAGGGATTGCTGCGCTGAACGAACACGGCGCGACTTTTGTTGCCGCCGACGGGAGCGAACACAATTCCCCTGTGCGAGCCACCAACGATCCGGCCGAAGTTGGCAACACCTGTTATGCCCTGGTGCTAGTGAAGGCCTGGCAAACGGAACGCGCCGCCTGCCAACTCAAACAATGCCTGCCCGCAGACGGCCTGGCATTGACCCTGCAAAACGGGCTGGGCAACCAGGAAATTTTGGCAGCGCAGCTTGGTGTGGAACGCGTCGCCCTGGGCACGACCACCACCGGTGCAACCCTGCTCGGCCCGGGACGCGTGCGCTCCGGTGGGGAAGGCCCCCTCATGCTGGGGATACATCCCCGCCTGGCTCCGCTGGCCGGTCTGCTACGACAGGCGGCTTTCCAGGTCGAAGTAGTGGCAGACATTGACCCGCTGCTGTGGGACAAGCTGATGCTCAACAGTGCCATCAATCCGCTGGCCGCCGTGCTGAATGTGCCCAACGGTGAATTGCTCAAACGCCCCACCGCTCGCCAACTGATGATTGCCCTGGCCGAAGAAACCGCCGCCGTGGCGCGTGCTCAAGGTATTACGTTATCGTTTACTGATCCGGCTGAGACCGTGATTGCAATTGCCAAACAGAGCCAACATAATATTGCCTCCATGCTGCAAGACGTACGCCGCGGCGCACCCACCGAGATCGATGCGATCAATGGCGCAGTGGTGGAAGCGGGCCGCCAAGTTGGTGTCGATACACCGGCCAATGAAACGCTGTGGCATTTGGTAAAGGCACTGAGTCATTAGGCACCCAGTGATCGGGCACCGAGTAATTAGGCTATGGGAATGATTGGATGAAGGAGTAAAAGGCAAACCAAGTGGCGCAACTATTAATGAAACCTGCACCGTAAAGAAATAGAAATTTTGGCGTAGGGGAGCAGCATGCTGCTCCCCTACAAAGGTCGCGGACTATTTTTGAAATTCAAGGCATAACTCAAGAATGAGAATTAATTCATTGCGGCGACTTTAGTCGCCGACAACAGATTAACAAGTTTCAAAACTTTTCCTGTGTGCCTGCATACCCGAAGATATTCGACCAAGAGAGAAAGAGATACTTCAGAAACCATTATGAAAACCGTAACCACGTTACCCGAACTATGGGCCAACCGCAAAGCCTTCACTGGTACGGTTGGTCTGGTGCCCACGATGGGCTTTCTACACGACGGACACCTCTCGTTGGTGCGGCAAGCGAAAGCTGAATGCGACCACGTAGTGGTCAGTATCTTCGTCAACCCGACCCAATTCGGCCCCAGCGAAGACCTGGACGCCTACCCGCGCGACCTGCCGCGCGACCTGGCTTTGCTGGAAGAAGCCGGAGTCGATCTGGTGTGGACACCCACCCCGGAAGTGATATACCCGGACGGCTTCCAGACCTGGGTGGAAGTTGAGCAAGTCACCAAGCCCCTGGAGGGTGGTATGCGCCCCGGACATTTCCGCGGCGTGACCACGATTGTCGCCAAGCTGTTCACCGGCGTGCAGCCCGACAAGGCCTTCTTTGGCCAGAAGGATGCCCAGCAAGTGGTGGTTATCAAGCAGATGACGCGTGACCTCAATTTCCCGATCGAGATCGTGGTCTGCCCGATCCGGCGCGAACCGGACGGCCTGGCGATGTCCAGCCGCAACACCTACCTGGACCCGGCCCAGCGTGAAGCCGCCACTGTGCTCTCCCGCTCGTTGATTGCTGCCAGGACTGCCTTTGAAAGCGGCGAACGCGACGCTGACAAACTGCGCGCCATCGTCAGCGAAATGATTGCCGCCGAACCATTGGCTGAGTTGCAGTACGTGTCTTGCGCCCATCCCCAAACGCTGGCCGAACTGGAAACTGTGGACGAGGACGGCGCGCTGCTTTCGATGGCCGTGTATGTGGGCAAGACGCGTTTGATTGACAATTTCCTATTGGGAGGCACCCGGTAATCAGGCGCTTGGGCACCAAGGAAGAATCCAAGAGTCTCGCAAATTATTCCTAAGTGCCTGATTACTTAGTGCCTCGGTGCCTACGATCTTGAAAGAGGACATCGCCATGATTCTTACTATTGACATCGGCAACACCAATATCACCCTCGGACTGTATACCGGCCTGGAACTCGGCCCGCGCTGGCGGCTGGCAACCGACCACCAGCGCATGCCGGACGAGTACGGCGTCCAGATCCTGGGGCTACTCGCCCATACCAACAACTCCCCAGAGGACATCCAGGGTATCTGTATGGCCTCGGTCGTGCCGCCGCTGACCAGCAAGTTCGAGGAAGCCTGCCAGCGTTATTTGGGACAGGAACCACTGGTGGTGGACGCGGGTGTAAAGACCGGCGTGCGCATCCACTACGAACCGCCGCGCTCGGTCGGCGCGGACCGCATTGCCGATGCCGCCGCCGTGCAGTATTTCTACGGTGGCCCGGCTTGCGTGGTCGATTTCGGCACCGCCACCACCTTCAACGCCATCTCCAAGGACGGCGATTACCTGGGCGGGGCGATTGCTCCGGGGATCGGCATTGCCTCCGAAGCGTTGTTCGAACGCACCGCCAAACTGCCGCGCATCGACCTCAAGCGTCCGCCCTCGGTGATTGGCCGCAACACACCCCACGCCATGCAGTCCGGGATGCTGTTTGGCTATGTTGGGTTGGTGGAAGGCATGGTGGCCCGCTTCCGGGAAGAACTCGGCCCGGAGATGAAGGTGATCGCTACCGGAGGCTTTGCCGAAACTGTCGCGCGTGAGACCGACTTTGTGGATGCCATCGACACCTGGCTGACGCTCAACGGGTTGCGCGTG
>JBNKDB010000115.1:0-4520 GCA_050288045.1 Anaerolineales bacterium
ATAACTGCGGGATGACAAAGGTCAGGGTGCTCTTATCGTAGGGCAGGACCCCGGTGCGGGCTTTCATCGGCCAGATGCGGGCATCTGCGTCGTCGATGCTGCCCTGCGGCGGGTTCATCACCACGAGTTGAGAACCGGCGACGAAAGGATCGTCCAGTAAAGTGTATTCGTAGCTGCCATTGAACCAAACGTATTCTGGGATGATGTTCTGGTCGTGTTCGAAAGTGCCCAGGCGGCTATCGTAGACTACGTTGCCGTCGGCATCTTTCCGAATGATTGGGTTGCCGCTGGAATCCAATTCCCCGGCTGTCGACCAATCCCAGCTTACCTTGGTGGGGGTATCGCGAGAATCTTCTGTGATGTGGCAGGTCTGGCAGGCTACCCGGTCGAGGTGGTTGTTGAGCAGCGGGTAGTCGTGCGGCGTGGCGGTGTGGCAGGTCTCGCAGGTGCCTTCATCGGTGGAGTTCATTGCGAAGCGGCTGCCTTCTACTTTATGCCCATCGGTCTGGTGGCAGGCTGTGCACGAGAAGTCGTTGCCATCGACGCCCATGTGTACGTCCAACGAGGAGTCAGGATTGGCAAGCGTAGCTGCGATGTTGCCATGTTCGAGGGCGCTGCCGCCGTCACCATTAAAGTGACAGTTGCCGCAGGACTCGCGGCTGGTTGGGCCAACGTTCTGGGCCACATTGCTCAGGTCAACAGCCTCAAAGGTTTTACCTTCGAAGACCGTATTCTGTAGCACGGGCTCACCGGCATCTACCGGGCTTTTCGTGTAAGTGCCGGTGGTGTCATGGCAGACTAGGCAGTCTACGTTCTGTTCATTGTTGAAGTCGAACGAAGCGTCTTCCCAGCCATAACCGATGTGGCAGCGGGTGCAAACCGGTTCGTTGGAAGGTACGGCAATACCGAAATTGTTAATGATGTTGTATTTGCCTAATTCCTGCCCGGTTTCTGGATGGGTGTAGGACCAGGTCCAGTGGGTGGTCTGCATGATTTCCTGGGCGGCATCCTGGTGGCAACTCAAGCATTGCTTGGTTACTTCGGAGCCGCTTTGAAAATCTTGCTGCAGATTGGCGAAGTTGCTGTGATCTACTGGTGGAGGTGGGTCGTCGTCTTGGGCGAATCCCGTTCCGCCCGCCTGCGAGTAGATCCCATTATCAAAATCTACTGCCGCAGCATATACAGTTTGGGTTGTGGCATCACTTCCCAATACCACTGCTAAAATCGATACCGCAGCGATCAGGATGATCGAGCCCACAAGCCATCGGGTTTTTCTTTTCGCATGCATGGAAGATGCTGCCTCCGTTTAAAGTAAGGTTATAAGCGTTTATTACATTACTTCCAATATGTAATGGTATCATTTGCCCCATTTAGGGGGCAGTGTACCCTGTCATTGAATTATTGGGACATTTGTCCCAATAATGGGGTAATTAATGCTTATCATAAGGGTAACTTATAGGTTATTGTATGTGGGTAATTATAACCAATTGTGATTTTGGGTACATGTATATAGGGGATTGTACCCAATGCCGGACAATATCAACTTGAAGCTGTTTTGATGTGTTTCAGAATGAATTCTATTCGGCCATCGTGATAAAATCGGAAGACCAACGCAATCTGGAATTGGCCGTTGTAAATGTGCTAAACACAAGCGGCCAATTACCTCGAAACCAAGGTCAGGAAAATGCCAGCTACTCATGAACTCGATGCTTTCTTTGCCCCGCGTGGGGTCGTTGTGGTCGGTGTATCCAGCAGCCCGCATAAGCTGGGATATGGGCTTGCCCGCAGTCTGGTGCAGAGCGGCTACCCAGGTGCGATCTATTTCGTCAATCCGAAAGGCGGCACTCTATTTGGTCGTTCGATCTTTACGGAAGTCGCGGCAGTGCCTGACCCGATCGATCTAGCTGTGTTAATTGTGGCTGCGTCAAATGTTCCCCAGGCATTGGAAGAATGTGGAAAACGCGGCATTCCGGCAGCGATTATTTCATCGGGCGGTTTCCGTGAGGTGGGGGAAACGGGCCTGGCGTTGGAAAAAGAATGTTTGCGGATAGCTAAAAAATACAACATGCGCTTGCTGGGGCCAAACTGCATCGGTATCCTGGATGCGCATTTGCCACTGGATACGACTTTTTTGCCACCCCCGGGGCCACAGCCGGGCGACATCGCTTTTATATCGCAGTCCGGGGCAATCTGTGCGGCGGTCAGTGATTGGTCGCAGGGACAGGGGTTTGGTTTCTCGCGTCTGGTTAGCCTGGGAAACCAGGCCGATGTGACTGAAAGTGATGTATTGCTGGCTACGGCTGCCGATCAAAATACACATGTGCTTAGCTTGTATTTAGAAGGGGTGAGCGATGGGCAAAAATTCCTGGAGGCGGCGGCTGAGGCCAGCCGCCAGAAACCGGTGATCGCTTTGAAGGTGGGCCGCTTCGAGGGTGGCCATCAAGCGGTGAGTTCGCATACAGGTGCATTGGCTGGACAAGAGAGCGCTTATGATGCCGCCTTTCGCCGAGCAGGTGTACTGCGTGCGAAAACTACAGAAGAGATGTTCGATTGGGCGCGTGCCCTGGCCTGGTGTCCGCTGCCCAAGGGTGACCGGGTCGCTGTGTTGACCAATGCCGGAGGGCCGGGCGTGACCGCGGCAGATGCGATTGAGGCCAATGGGCTTAGCCTGGCGAAGATGAGCGACGCATCCATAAAAGCTATGGTGAAGATCCATCCCCCGGCGGCCAGTTTGTATAACCCGATCGATATGCTGGCCTCAGCATCCCCAGAGCAGTATGCGGAAAGCCTGCGCATCGTGTTGGCTGACCCCGGTGTGGACAGTGTGATCGTAATCTTGCCACCGCCGCCGGTCTTTACGGCCGCAGCAGTAGCCGGTGCATTGATTCCGGTGATCCAGGAGGCGGACAAGCCGGTGGTGTTGGCGGTGATGGGACACCGATTGATCGGTGAGGCGTTGGAGCGCTTACGGGCGGCACATATTCCCGATTATCGTTTCCCGGAGAACGCGGCGGGTGCATTGGCGGCGCTGTACCAACGGGCACAGTATCTCAATACGGCGTCGCCTAAATTTTTTGAAGTTGAAGTGGATAAAGATGCGGTGGCAGAGTTATTGGAAAATGCTCGGCCTGATGGGCAAGGATTTTTCGACCAAAGAACCACGCATCAAATCCTGATGGCGTACGGTCTGCCGGTTGTGGAAATGAAGCTAGCGTGCGATGCTGACCAGGCAGTGACGCTGGCTGATGAAATCGGTTATCCCGTAGTGTTGAAAGTCGCTGCTGAGGCGATCCCGCATAAATCCGATGTGGGTGGTGTATTACTTGGCTTGGCGGATGCAACCGCGGTGCAAACAGGGTTTACGAAGATCATGCAACGCGTTACTGAGACGTACGCTGAGGATGTGATCGAGGGCGTGTACGTGCAGCGCATGTTGCCGGAGGGGCAGGAAGTGGTGGTCGGAGCGGTGCAAGATGCTCAATTTGGTGGGGGGGTGATGTTCGGTTCCGGAGGCGTCGAGGTGGAAGGTTTGAAGGATGTGGCCTTCGCTTTGGCACCATTGACCGTTCAGGATGCGGATTATTTGTTGGCGAACACCTGGGCCGGAAGAAAGTTGGCGGGCTTTCGCAGCTTGCCTCCCGCAGACCGGGGGGCGGTGATCGACGTGTTGACACGGGTGGCGCAGTTGGTGGTTGATTTTCCACAGATCAAAGAAATGGATATCAACCCGCTGTGCGTGCTCCCGGTAGGAGCGGGAGCCTATGCCATCGATGTGCGTTTACGGGTGTAAGAATGTAATCCGTACAAAATGTGTCAAAACAGTATAAATTCAAGGGACATTTGTCCCTTGACGCAGGTAAGGGGGAAGCCTATAGTAAAGCTAATATTCGTAAGTGTACAAATTTAGTGTTATAAAGTGGAGTGGAGCATGAAAGTTCATATGGATCGCAATCTTTGTAACCGCTGGATCGCGGGTTGTGAGTCTTGCTTTGGTGTGCGTGTTGAGAAGGGTGAATTTCTACTGGATGGATGTGTGTTGGAAGTAGAAGATGAGGATCAACGCGACGAGATCGTGTGCTACATCAAAGACCGGGATGGCGAAGATAAAGTCCTCACCATTACGGAAGAGAACGAGGCCGAAGCGTTTGATTCGTGGCAGCAATTGCTGGCGAAGCAAATAGCTGAAAACTAAAACAACGATACTTGTATAGAAAAGTCTGCTTAGGCAGACTTTTTTCTATCCCGGCGTTGTGACAAATGTCCCACAAGCTTTAGGTCTATTGACACCTGATAAGTTCTTCCTGCTGAACGATAATTTATGTGCAGCAAATTGAATCCTTTTTGTCGTTTTAATGGAAACAAATCGATTCCGCTCATTCCTGATTGCATGGGAGTTGTGTAATGGAACCACGTTTGGCTAGTATTCTTTCGAATTATCAGGGGAAGAGGGAAGAAGTTATTCCGCTTTTGCAAGCTGTCCAGGATGAATATAGTTATTTGCCCGAAGATGCCATGGCAGA
>JBNKDB010000116.1:0-6597 GCA_050288045.1 Anaerolineales bacterium
GCATATTTCGCTCGATGTGAATAATGTGGGCGAGTAATGTGTGCTAATTATAGTCGATTGGGACGGAGTGAGCAGTATGTAGTTGGCAGTATGCAGAAATAAAAAAGCAACGAGGTTGTTTTATGCGTGATTCGTGGAAGAGTAACCAGTAACTAGTGATTAGATGCCGAAGGGAATGCGGGAGAATCGTGAAATGAAGAATGTGACGAGCTTCAATTAATGCTGCTTTGCCAGCTGCAATTTGTAATTTATCATTTGTATCTTGCGCCCTGTGCTATTATTAATTGCACCATGACCGACTCTACGATCATTACGATTGGGACGGCTGCTCCGGGCGGCATTTACCTGCTGCGCATTCATGTGGCGACCGACCTGCAAGTGCGTTTCGGGCGCTTCAATGGCGGCGTGCCGGTTATGCTGCCCGCCGGGGAGTATGGCTATCTCGGTTCGGCACTGGCGCGCGGCCAAACGCCGCGATTGGGACAGCGTGTCGTGCGGCATGCCACGCGTACTGGTACGCGGCCTGCACATGCCATTCGCCCGGCGCTGCTGGCGCACCTCGAAATATGGGGGCTGGAAGTGAAGCGGTTGCTGCCTAAACAAGCCAAGAAAACCTTCTGGCACATCGATTATTTGCTGGATTGCTCGGAGGCGGAAATCGTCGCCATTTATCTGATCCCCACGTCCGAAGCAATTGAAAGCACGCTGGCGGGGTTCCTGGAGGCGCGGCCGGAAACCAAGATTATCGTCAGGGGATTGGGGGCGAGCGACGACACCGGGCATACCCATTTGCTGCGCGTGGACGCGGCCGATGATTGGTGGATGGAAAACGTAAAGCGCTTTCTTGAACAAGTCGTTTAGCGACTTGTCAGTCACATATGACTTGCCGCGGGATTGAAGATTTTTCTGGTAGGATTTGGAGCAGATGATGAGATCGAAAATGCAGAAGAATAGACGCATAATTCCGTTTTTATTGCTGGCTGGCATGCTGCTGATGAGCGCCTGTCAGGAAGGCGCCGATGCTCCGGTATCTATTCTGGTAGCAACACAAACGCCCCGGCCGCCCGAATCCACCCCTACGCCGACCGCCGTGCCGCCAACTGCTACAGCGGAGATTACGCCGATGGTCCCGGTATCCTCGCCATCCCCGGCGATGAACGTGCGCTTGCAGGAAGATTTCAATGGCGAGCAAACCTGTCTGGAAGCTTTCGAGCAAGCCGCAGGCAACGGCGGGATTGTGGATGGCGTTTACCAGCTTCAAGTTGGCGAGGCCGATGCGATCGTGCAGGCGCGCTGTTTGAGTGAAACGCTGGGAAATTTCGAAATGGAAGCTGATGTAAGTGTGCTGGCCGAACCATCCGGTGGGGATTATTACTACGGGTTCGTGTTCCGGGTGGCGGGGCAGGATCGCTACGCTTTCGTGCTCGGCAGCCAGGGCGGCTACTGTGCCTTCTACGCCGGACAAGATGTCTATGTGCCCTTTACCGGCTCGACTGATTTTGCCACGCGCTGCTGGGCGCGCCCGCCGGATGGCGTATTGCTGGCGGAGGGCAATCGCCTCAAGGTGGTTGCCGAGGATGACCAGCTAATGTTCTATCTCAATGACGTGTTGATGAGCGTGGTGCACGACCGTTTGCTGCGCGAAGGCCAAGTTGGGTTCATGGCCGTGACTGGAACGGAAGGTGGCTTGGTGGTAGCCTTCGATGATCTGTTGGTGACAGAACCGTAAGCGAGTGCTGGGAAGGAAAGGAGCTAGGGGGAAGAGAAGGTGCAAGATAGAAGATGTAAATTACAAATTACAAATTGCAGGTGAGTATTTTTGACGTTGGCGGCTGAAGCCGCCTGCAACACAGTTTACATTTCTCAGTTTACTCTAAGTGCCTGCTCTCCAATCACTCATCACCTGCTTAAAAAACAAAGACCGTGTCTCCTCCTGAAGGCACGGTCTTCGCCCTGCATGTAGGCACCCTCGGGGCGATTCGAACGCCCGACCCCTTACTCCGCAAGCAAGTGCTCTATCCACTGAGCTACGAGGGTACTTAGATTTGAGAGGCTTGCTCTCTCGAATTACGACTGGCAATTATACCATAATTCAAAGGCGGGGAGGGAGGGATTTGAACCCTCGACCGAGTTGCCCCGGTACCCACTTAGCAGGCGGGCGCACTAGACCAGACTATGCGACCTCCCCGTACGAGACTTCAATTTTTAGCGGAGGGAGAGGGATTCGAACCCCCGGTAGGTTGCCCTACAGTGGTTTTCAAGACCACCGCCTTAGTCCACTCGGCCATCCCTCCAGGTTGTTCGTTGCCAGAGTCACTCTCCTCCGAGCGCCCTGAATTCTACCACAGTACCTATTACCCGGCAATATTTTCGCCCTGAGATACGGCCGGATTTGAGACCGAATCATCGACTGCGTCGATCTTCTGGTGGTTATAAATGCGGAAGGCGATCATGCCGATCAGCAAGGGCATCCAGAAGGTGATGAAGCGGTAACCCAGGGTTATGATCGTAGCGGCGTGGATGGGAATGAACATCGAGGATAGTGTCAGCGGCAGGATGAATTCCACAAAGCCCAGGCCCGAGGGTGTGGGCGAAACGATCAAAAAGAGGTAGGCCACGCTGAACCCGGCGAACAGTGTACCGGCCGAGATGGGCACGTTGAAAGCGTTGAAGATCAGGAACATGACCAGGAAAAGCAATGCCTTGTTGTTCAGGGCCAATAAGAAAGGCAGCCTGAGGCTGTGGGGTTGCTTGCGGATCTCGCTTAAACCTTCGGATAGTTCGGCCGTGAAAGTGTAGGCGCGTTCTTCGGGGATATAGTTATGCTTGATGAATGGGTGCAGGATAGCGTTGATCAGCCGGGTGGCCCAGGCCAGGAACTTGCCCAGCCGTTCGCTGGAACGCATGGCCAGATAGAGGATCACGGCCAGCACGCAGGCTACCAGCACCATGACCACCGAAGCGCTGATCTCGGCCGCGGTCAGGTTATCGCGCCGCCACAGGGCAATCAGCCCAAGTGAGAGGAAACAGAAGAAAGCGGCGTAATCGAACAGGGTGTATAAGGCTCCGGCGGCGGTTGCCCGGCCGGGAGGCTCGCCGTTGCGCTTGGCATCGTCGATGTATAAAACCATGGCACCCATCCCACCGGTGGGGGTGACCGTACCAACGAAATATGATGCTGAAACCAGGACCACCAAATCCTTGATGTGCTTTTCGACGCCCAGGGCGTGATAAATGGAGCGGAAGAAGAGCGCCAGATTGAACAGCCAGCCAACCTCGACCACCAGCGCCAGTAGAAGGAACACTTTCCTGCCGCGCTGCCACACTTCTATAAGCCCATTAAAATCCGAAAAATGGGTAAGTGTGAAGACCACCCCAATCATGAGGATAATTGCAGTAATAAATTTACGCATTCGCAAATTATACTTGGGATTTGGCGGGAATAACTTGATAAACTTGCAAGCTCCCGAATGCTCATTTTCTGCGCGTATTGCGATTTTGCCATCCCCAATTGAACGTGCTATACTAGTTTTGGTGGGCGTGTGTATACATGCCATCAGAATTGAATCCATAGTTTTTACTTTCCAAATAGGAGTATTGCATGTCGAATAAACTTGCCTGGCTTCAAGAGGAAATTCAAGACCTGAAAGACGCGGGGCTATATAACAACATCCGCACGCTGGGTTCACCGCAGGGAGCCTGGCTGGAAGTGGACGGCAAACGGGTGCTCAACTTTTGCTCGAACAACTATCTGGGATTGGCTAACCATCCCAAGATCGTAGCGGCGGCCAAGCAGGCTGCTGATGAATACGGCGTCGGCCCCGGGGCGGTGCGCACCATCGCCGGGACGATGGACCTGCACAAGCAGCTCGACCGGCGGTTGGCCGAATTCAAGGGAGTCGAGGCGGCAATCACCTTTCAATCCGGCTTCACCGCCAACCTGGGCGCTATCCCGGCGCTGGTCGGCAAGGACGACGTGATCTTCTCCGACCGCCTGAACCATGCCAGCATTATCGATGGCTGTCGTTTATCGCGCGCCAAGATCATCGCCTATGAACATTGCGATCCTGCCGACCTGGAACGGCTGCTCAAGGAAGAACGTGGCAATTACGAGCATGCCCTGGTGGTGACCGATGGCGTCTTCAGTATGGATGGTGATGTCGCCCCCCTGGACGAAATCTACGCTGTGACCCGGAACTATGATGCCATCTTGATGGTCGATGATGCCCACGGGGAAGGTGTGCTGGGCAAGGGCGGCCGCGGTATCGTTGACCATTTCAACCTGCACGGCAAGGTGGACGTCGAGGTCGGGACACTCTCCAAGGCGTTCGGGGTGGTTGGCGGCGTAGTGGCCGGGAATCCCACCATCGTCGAGTGGCTGCACCAGCGCGGACGGCCGTTCCTGTTCTCCTCGGCAATGACCTTGCCGGACGTGGCAGCATGTATTGCGGCCGTCGACCTGCTGGAAGAGTCCACCGAACTGGTTGACAGGCTGTGGGCCAATGCTGATTTCTTCAAGACTGAGATGAAGAAACTGGGCTTCGACACCGGGGAAAGTGTGACTCCGATCACACCGGTCATGCTGGGTGAAGCGCCGCTGGCGCAGGAGTTCAGCCGGGAACTGTTCGCCGCCGGGGTATTCGGGATGGCGATTGGTTATCCCACCGTGCCGCCCGGCAAGGCGCGCATCCGCGTGATGATCTCGGCCGCCCACTCGACCAACGACCTGGAGCAGGGCCTGGATGCCTTTGCCGAAGTGGGTAAGAAGTTGGCTGTGATTTCCTAAGAAATTCGATTGTAGAACGAGTGCGTGTTCGGAAAGGACACGCACTCATATTTTTTAGGTTGTGAGGTGATGGAGATGAGCGATACCCAGCGCCAGCTTGAACTTTTACTCGAAATCGACCGCATCAGCGATGCAGCCGGAGATGAATCCCGGCTGACCTTGCAATTGGTGGCCTGCGTGGCCGAAGCGGTGGACGCCGACCTGGCAGCCTTCTCACTGCCCGACCATGACCAGCAAGGCGAGTGGAAGCTCCAGGCGGTCACCGACCGCGGCGAACTGCTGCAAGACCTGCCGCTGGGCCGCGTGAGCGAACTCGTCGCCCAGGCGACTGAGGACGTTCAAGGCGATGATACTTCTGCTCACTTTGTTCCCCAGAAAGAAATCCGCAAGCAGTTGGATGCTGCCAAGGGATTGCCGCCGGTGTTCTTGCTGGCCGTGCCCCAAATGCTGGACGCCGAAATCCTGGGAGTGCTGGTGGTGGCGCGTATGAGCAGCGATTTTACCGAGGCAGAAGTCGAGCTGCTGCATATTGCCACCACACGCATGGATTCGGCTTTGCGGCATACTCGCACCTTGCAGCAGCTTGCCCAGGAAACGCTGGCCCTGCGCACGATCTTGAACGTCGATCGCATCCGCGATACCAGCGCCAGCATGGATGAAATGCTCGACCGGGCGCTGACCGAACTGACCAAGGTGATTCCGGCCGAGTCCGGTTTTATCATGCTCTACGACCGGCGCGGCAACCGCCTGGAACTGCGTGCCTTATCCGGTGGGCATTTTGAGGGCATGGATGCGTCGCTCAAGGAATTGTACGAGGTGGCCGACGCTTCCATCCAGAGCGGCAAGCTGGCACATTTGCAGGGCGACGGCACGGTGATCCGCTCGATGTTGGGCGTGCCGCTGATCCTGAACGAGCGCGTGATCGGTGTGCTGGGGGTGCTCAACCGCATGCGTGGGCGCGACTTTACCCAGGACGACCGTCAGCTGCTCGAAGTGATCGCCTCGCAGATGGACACGGCTATTTTCGAACGCCTGGAAACCCAACGCCTACGGGAGGTTTTCGGGCGACGGGTGGGTGGCAAGGTGATGCAGCGTTTGCTGCAAATCTCCGACCGCGACCTGTTGGTGGGGGAGCGCGTCGAGCTCAGCGTGCTGTTCTCCGACATCCGCGATTTTACCCAGATGAGCGAAAAACTCGACCCGCAGGTGTTGGAAGATATGATCAATATGCACTTCGAAGCGATGGTGAACGTCTTGATGCGCTACGAGGGCACCTTGGATAAGTTCACCGGCGATGGGGTGATGGCTTTCTTCAATGTGCCGGAGCGCCAGCCCGACCATGCCCTGCGAGCGACGCGCGCTGCCCTGGCGATGCACGCTGCCCACGAAGCAGTGATGGCGGAATGGCAGGCCAAGGATTATCCGGTCTGCCCGATTGGGATTGGCCTGGTCAGCGGGGAAGTGCTGGTCGGGAATTTTGGCTCGCCGGAACACGCCGAATTCACCGCCATCGGCCCGAACGTGAATCTAGCGGCGCGCCTGTGCGCCGAAGCAGAGGGTGGCGAAACCTGGGTGGATGAGAAGACTTTCCAGCTATTGGCAGCATATGTCGAGGCGCAGGAACTGCCGCCGCACCGCTTCAAAGGTTTTAGCCAGGCTTTGAAAGCCTGGAATGTGAGTGGGCTAAAGGAAGAATAGATGTTGTGGATGAGTGAAATCAAAAGGCGTGTTATAAGCAAACCCCGCTTTCTTAGTGAGAAAATACAGCGCTGATTTTTGTAGGGGCGCAGCATGCTGCGCCCTGGGCGACC
>JBNKDB010000117.1:0-5573 GCA_050288045.1 Anaerolineales bacterium
GTTGTGGTAGTTTTGCCCGCATCGATGTGGGCAATGATACCGATATTTCTGAACTTTTCTATAGGGTAATTCCGCGACATGACTGGGCACCATTAATTCCAAAAATAGTAATATCCAATATTAAATACGGTAGTGCGAGAAAGCGCGGTTGGCCTCAGCCATACGATGGGTTTCTTCGCGTTTGCGGACTGCGGGGCCTTGATTGCTGGCAGCATCCATCAACTCGGCAGCCAGTTTCTCAGAGAAAGAGGCGCCGCGGCGGGCGCGGGCTGCGCCAAGCAGCCAGCGGGTAGCCAAAGCAAATTGGCGATGCGGTTCCACTTCCATAGGCACCTGATAGGTGGCACCACCAACCCGGCGAGGACGAACTTCCATGACCGGGGATACGTTTTTGAGTGCGCTCTGAAATACTTCCAGCGGAGCCTTGCCGGTCCGTTCTTCGATCAAATCGAAAGCATCATAAACCAGGCGGGTAGCCGTGCTTTTCTTGCCGCGTTCCATCACGCGGTTGATGAAAGACTGAACCTCTGTGCTGCTGTACCGCACATCGGGAGCTGCTTTCCGTTTTTCAGGTCGATATCGTCGAGGCATCCGAACTCTCCATTAATTCTCAGTTTCATCATAATCGCCGGTAGCTTGTACTTTTTACCGGCGATTTGCTGATCTGGTTGCAGATCAGGTTTACTTAGGTTTTTTCGATCCGTATTTGGAACGGGCCTGCATGCGGTCATTGACACCGCCAGTGTCGAGCGTTCCACGAACGATGTGATAACGCACACCAGGCAGGTCTTTGACACGACCGCCGCGCACAAGTACAACAGAGTGCTCCTGCAGGCTGTGGCCTTCACCAGGGATGTAGGCCGTTACTTCCATACCATTGGACAGGCGAACACGTGCGATCTTCCGCAAAGCCGAGTTCGGTTTCTTCGGGGTCATCGTACGGACGACCGTGCACACCCCACGCTTCTGGGGCGCGCCCTTCGGCTGACGGATGCGGCGTTGTTTGTACGAATTAAATACGTACTGCAGCGCTGGCGCCTTGCTCTTCTTTTTCTTCGATTTGCGGCCCTGACGGACCAACTGGTTGATTGTTGGCACTGTCGCCTCCAATATTCTAAATGTAATTCGTTTTTTTCTGGCTGTCCATTAATCAAGGCCATCCAAACAGCATGATGGCCTCGATAAAAGCGCTTCGATATGAAGTTGGGCAAATTGCCCGGAGGTTATCTAAGTTCAAACAGCCACGAATGCGAATTTTATCATTAACCCTAACACCAGTCAAGGATGATTTTGCTGTCTAACATCTCTTTTCTGGAAAGGTACTGCGAAGAAAAAGCGCGCCTCAAAGCGAACTTGAAGCGCGCTCGATTGCTTCGCTTGAAAAACTAGAGATTGTCTCCCAGGCCCAACAGACCGGTTGCCAGTCTGGGCAGGCCCTTGCGGTCTTCTTCCTTGCCAAAGCGGATCAGACCTTCGTCCGTCACCGCCTCTACCGCCAGGCCAAGGCTTTGCAGTTCTTTGACCAGCACGCGGAAGGACGCCGGGATACCAGGCTCTTCGATCGGTTCGCCCTTGACGATGGCCTCGTAGGTCTTTACACGGCCGACCACGTCGTCAGATTTCACGGTCAGCATTTCCTGCAAGGTGTAAGCTGCGCCGTATGCTTCCAGCGCCCACACTTCCATCTCACCGAAACGCTGGCCACCGAACTGTGCCTTACCACCCAAAGGCTGCTGCGTCACCAGGCTGTATGGGCCGGTGGAACGCGCGTGTACCTTGTCTTCGACCAGGTGGTGCAGTTTCAGCATGGTCATGATGCCAATCGTGACCGGATAGTCATACGGCTGGCCGGACATACCGTCGCGCAGGACTTGCTTGCCCAGGATCGGCATCGGCTTGTCGACTTCCAGCATGACCGTTTCGGCCTTGGTGCGCAGGTCTTCATCGGCAACACCGTCGAGATCTTCGACCTCGTAGGTTTCCATCCAGATGCGCAGGCAGGCGTTGATCGCCCGTTCGCCCTGTTCGGCGCGCTTATCAGGCGGCACGATGCTCTCGCCTTCGTCGAAGGCCAGGATCAGGTCGGGTTCATAGCCCTTGTCGCGCAGCCATTCTTTCAGCGCCGAGCGGCGGGCATAGGATTGATCGGAGACCAGGCGGTAGACATCGTATTCCCGTTCGCCCAACCATTGTTCCATATACAGGTTGCGGACTTCGTTCTCGTCCTCGAACAGGCTCGAATCGTAGTCGGGGTCTTGCTCTTCCAGCCAGTTCCAGGCCAGCAGCCCAACTTCTTCCCAGGCGTGGTCGATCAGCCAGGCGCGCGCCAGTTCAGCTTCGATCTCACGCTCACCGGCACCGTCGAAGACCGGCACGACTGCCCGAAAGCCCAGACGGCGGGCCGCCCACCCCAAGTGGGTTTCCAAAACCTGGCCGATGTTCATACAGCCGGGCACACCCAGCGGGTTGAGGATAATGTCGACGGAGGTACCGTCTTCCAGGAAGGGCATATCTTCCACCGGGACGACCTGGGAAACCACACCTTTGTTACCGTGGCGTCCGGCCATCTTGTCACCGGCGGTCAGTTTGCGGCGCTGGGCCACAGAGACCCGCACCATCATTTCTACACCGGCGGAGAGATCGACGTTGTCCTCACGCGAGAACACTTGCACGTCAACGACCTTACCGCGCTCACCGTGCGGCATGCGCAGCGAGGTGTCTTTCACGTCGCGCGATTTCTCACCAAAGATGGCCCGCAGCAAACGCTCTTCCGGGGTCAGTTCTTTCTCACCCTTGGGCGTGATCTTGCCGACCAGGATATCGTTCGGGCCGACTTCCGCACCGATGCGGATAATGCCGGTCTCGTCCAGGTCTTTGATGGCGTCCTCACCCACATTGGGGATGTCACGCGTAATCTCTTCGGGGCCGAGTTTAGTATCGCGCGCCTCGACTTCGTACTTTTCAATGTGTACGGAGGTGAAGCGGTCTTCCTGCACCAGGCGCTCGGAGATCAGGATGGCGTCCTCGAAGTTGCCGCCTTCCCACGAAAGGAAGGCTACAACCACGTTCTGCCCCAGGGCCAGCTTGCCGTCCTGGGTGGAGGACGAGTCGGCGATCACGTCGCCTTTATAGACGCGCTGGCCTTTCACGACAGCCGGGCGTTGGTCGATGCAGGTGTTCTGGTTCGAGCGCTGGTATTTGCGCAGTTGGTACATTCTTTCTTTCTTGTCCGCGGTCTGCATCACGATGCGGTCACCGGTTACGGAGACGACTTCGCCGTCTTCTTCGGCGATCACCACCTGCCCGGAGTCCTGGGCTGCAAACTGCTCCATCCCGGTCGAAACGATCGGGATCTCGGGCGAGATCAACGGCACCGCCTGGGACATCATGTTCGAGCCCATCAGGGCGCGGTTGGCATCGTCGTGCTCCAGGAAGGGGATCAGCGCGGCGCTGATGCCAACCACCTGGTGCGGGGCAACGTCCATGTAGTCCAGGTCTTCGGCGCTGGTGAACAAGAAGCCGGAGCGGAAGCGGGAAGAAACGCGGTTGCGTTCGAATTCGCGGTGTTCATTTAATGGGGTGTTGGCCTGGGCGATGTGGAACTTGTCCTCTTCATCTGCGGAGAGGTATTCCATCTCGTCCGAAACGTAGGGCACCACAAAGACTTCCTTGACCTTGGTCTTGGAGATCTCCCGGGCCTTATCTTCATCGAGGCGTTCGCCTTCTTTAGCGATCACCTTGCCTTTATCGTCGACCACGTCGGCGCGCAGCATGCGGCCGGTCAGGTCTTTGATGGTCGGCTTGACCACCGAGATCACCTGGCGGTACGGAGTTTCGACGAAGCCGTATTCGTTCACCCGGGCGAAGGATGCCAGACGGCCGATCAGACCGATGTTGGGACCTTCCGGGGTTTCGATTGGGCAAATGCGGCCATAGTGCGAGTGGTGTACGTCACGCACGTCGAAGCCGGCGCGCTCACGCCGCAAACCACCCGGCCCCAATGCGGAGACCGTGCGTTTGTGCTTGAGTTCGGAGAGCGGGTTGGTCTGCTCCATGAACTGCGAGAGCTGGCTGGAGCCGTAGAATTCGCGCATGGCGGCCACCACCGGGCGGATGTTCACCAGCGTAACCGGGGACAGTTGGTCCTGGTCACGGATGGACATACGTTCCTTGATGACGCGCTCCATGCGGCGCAGGCCGATGCGCAGTTTGTTCTGGATCAACTCACCCACCGTCTTGATGCGGCGGTTGCCGAGGTGGTCGATATCGTCCTTGTCAGCTTCGTGGTTGTTGATCAGGATCATGCGCCGTACCAGGCGGATGATGTCCCACTTGGAGATCGTACGGTGGGCCAGGGGGACGAGTTCGCCCAGTTCCAGTTTCTGGTTGAGTTTGTAGCGCCCGACGCGCTCCAGGTCGTAATGGCGTTGGTCGAACAACTGCCCTTCCAGGAATTCACGCGCGTTCTCGAGCGTGGCGGGGTCACCGGGGCGCATGCGCTTGAAGAATTCGATCAGCGCAGCTTCGCCCAGGTCGGCGACGCCGTCCAGGACCCACTCGGGTTCCTGGCGAATGGTCGAGGGCAAGTACATGCGCTCGGTATTGATATCGATATCATCGAAGAGCGAAATGATCTCTTCGTCGGTACCGTGTTCCAGCGGGGCATTGTTCAGGCCGTCGTCGACGGCAGCCAGGGCACGCAAGAAGATCGTCACCGGGATGGTGCGCTTGCGGTTGAATTTCAGCGTCAGGTAATCGCTCTTGCGGGTTTCGAATTCCATCCAGGCCCCACGATCGGGGATCAGCTTGGCGGTCGCCAGGCGGCGGCCGGTCGAGCGGTCGACGGGCGATTCGAAATATACACCGGGCGAGCGGATCAGCTGCGAGACGACCACGCGTTCGGTACCATTAATAATGAAGGTACCCTTGGGCGTCATCTCGGGGAAATCACCCAGGAAGATGTCTTGCTTGATCGGTTCGGGGATGTCCGGTCCGGCCAGCAATACGGAAACGTACAACGGCCGGGAGTAGGTCAGGTCCCGTTCCATACATTCTTCGATCGTGTTCTTGGGGTCTTCAAACCAATAGGTCAAACCCCATTGCTCTGCCTCCGGGCTGCGGCTGGGGAAATACAGGCGCATACCCTGGTTGTAGGACTCAATGGGGGAAATTTCGTGGAAGAGGTCTGCCAATCCGTCTTTCTTCAAACGTTCGAAAGACTCCAACTGCACCTCGATGAGGTTGGGCAGTTTCATGTTGATCGGAATACGAGAGTAAGTTTTACTGGGCAGCACTATAACCATCTCCTGTTGAACTAGTTTTCGCCAATTTCCTATCCCTTAAATACAAAAAACGCATCATATAAACACACCAAATGAACATTATACGACAAAAGCTACATTAAAGTCAAGCACTTTACGAGGGAATTTGCGATGAGTTTGGGAATGTTGGGGAGAGATGCGAGCTTTAAACTTACTCTCTTAATTATTTTGAGGATTTTTCATATAGCATCCCATCTATTTCTGATTACAAACAAAGTGATTAATTCATTTGTCTTAATTTGACTAATTGGG
>JBNKDB010000118.1:0-5842 GCA_050288045.1 Anaerolineales bacterium
GCTGCGTATTTTCATTATCCAGCGGCAAAGATCCCCAGGCGATCTTGCAGCGCCTGGTTCACCGGGTCAATGCCAGCCAGATCATTCGCGTTCACCTGAACTGCAAGGTCGTGAACGTTTCCGGCTTCAAGGGTAATTTCACCACCACGATCGAATGCGTCGACGGTGGTCGTAAGGAAATCAGACATGGTGCCAGCATCCTGGCGACCGGTGCAAATGAGTATCGTGGCAGCGAATATGGCTATGGTGTTACACCGCGTATCGTCACCCAGCAAGAATTCGAGGGGATGTTTAGCAACCTGCGTTCCGACACTCGCTATTTGAAATCCGTAGTCATGATTCAGTGTGTCGGTCCGGCCGAGAAATATTGCAGCCGGGTGTGCTGCACGATAGCATTGAAAAACGCACTGGCATTGAAGAAATTCAACCCCGATGCTCAGATCATCATTTTCCATAAGGACATTCGCACCTACGGATTCAAGGAACGCCTCTATACTCAGGCGCGCGATAGCGGCATTATCTTCATGCGTTACAACGACAAACACAAACCGCAGGTGACCTGGAATGGTGAAGAATTAAGTGTATTCGGTTGGGAACCCGTGCTCAAACGCAACTTTGAGGTAAAACCGGACCTGGTGGTGCTTTCCAATCCGGTTGTTCCCAACGCCGATGTACACCACCTCGCCAATCTCTTCAAGGTGCCAGTCGATAATGATGGCTTTTTCCTGGAAGCGCACGTCAAATTGCGCCCGGTCGATTTTTCTACCGACGGCGTTTTTATGGCTGGGATGGCGCATTACCCGAAGCTGCTCGACGAAACCATGATCCAGGCGCAGGCCGCTGCGGCCCGGGCTGCTCGCTTGCTGAGCTACGAAACCCTCACTGCTGGAGGGCGTGTGGCGGTTGTTGATGAATCCCAATGCACTGGTTGCCTGACTTGTGTGCGCATTTGCCCCTTCAATGTACCTGTAATTAAGCCCAACCTGACCGGCGTCGGGGACATCACCGGCGCGGCGTACATTGAAACCTCGGTTTGCCAGGGCTGTGGCACATGCGTGTCGGAATGCCCAGCGCGCGCTATCCAACTCACGCACTATACCGACGCCCAACTGATCGCCAAGGTAGAGGCGTTGTTCGATCTGGCCTATGGTTTTGTAGCATTAGAGGATATTCAAGTTATCGAGGAACCCTGAGAAAGTGGAGTCTATTTTGAGCGAAAACGCACAACTGCAAATCCTTGCCTACTGCTGTAACTACTGTGCCTACGCCGCCGCCGATCTGGCCGGTGGCCTTCGCATGCAGTACCAGCCCACTATCAAGGTCGTTCACCTGCCGTGCACCGGCAAGCTGGACGTACTGCTGGTACTGCAAGCTTTCGAGGCTGGCGCAGACGGCGTGTTGGTCGCGGGTTGACTGCCCGGCGACTGTCATTACCTGGAAGGTAATGTAAACGCCAAACGGCGAGTGAAGCATGTTCAAGACCTACTCGAACAGATTGGCCTGGAACCAGAACGGATTCGCATGGTCAATATCTCTGCAGCCATGGCCGCAGAGTTCGTGGCGGTTGCAGAAGAAATGACTGAAGTTGTGACCAATCTGGGACCGAATCCCTTGAAAGTTCGTTGAGGAGTGTGAACCATGATCATAGCTGAACAAAAATCTTTAGAAGAAGTCAAAACCTTGCTGGGTGATGCCGAAAAAGTGCTTACCGTTGGCTGCGGCACCTGTGTGACGGTGTGTTTTGCAGGCGGCGCGCGCGAGGCCGCCATCATGGCTTCTTCCTTGCGTATGTCTACCAAGCTGGATGGCACGCCAAAAGAAGTCATAGACGTAACTGTGCAACGCCAGTGTGAATGGGAATACCTGGACGACGTTGCCGAACAGGTCAAGGATGCGGACGTAGTCTTGTCCCTGGGCTGCGGCATCGGCGTGCAGGCCATCGCCGAACACTTCCCGGCCGCCTGGGTGGTGCCCGGCCTGAACACGACCTTCCTGGGAATCCCTATCGAACAGGGCGTTTGGGACGAACGCTGCGCGGCTTGTGGGGATTGCATTCTTGGTATTACCGGTGGCATCTGTCCGATTGCCCGTTGTTCCAAATCACTCCTCAACGGCCCTTGTGGCGGTTCGGAAGACGGGCATTGCGAGATCAATCCCGATGTGACCTGCGCCTGGCAGTTGATCTACGATCGCTTGAGCAGCAAAGGCAAGTTGGATGTGCTGCTGGAAATCCAACCGCCCAAAAATTGGCAAACCTCGCGAGACGGCGGCCCGCGTAAGATCGTTCGCGAAGACCTGCGGCTGATCGCGGAGGAGGAATAAGCATGGCAACAAATGGTAAAAACAATGGCTATCTGGCTAATTCCAACCTGGAAAGGGTGCTACGAGCCGGGCATTTCGCGGTTACCGGAGAACTTGGCCCGCCGCAGAGCGCCGATAGCGAAGTCATCCGCGAGAAGGCTAAACTGCTCAAGGGCTATTGTGATGCCGTCAATATCACTGATAACCAGACGGCTATCGTGCGTATGTCCAGTATCGGGGCCGGAACCATCGTCGTGCAGGAAGGTTTGGAACCGGTCATTCAGGTGACCTGCCGCGACCGCAATCGTCTGGCAATCCAGAGCGACTTGCTGGGCGCTTATGCGCTGGGAATGCGCAATCTGCTCTGCTTGACTGGCGATCATCAGACCTTCGGTAATCATCCCACCGCCAAAAACGTGTTCGATATTGATTCGCTGCAAATGCTGCAGATGGTCTCCGCCATGCGAGATGAAGGCATCTTTCAGTGCGGCGATAACTTCAAGGGGCAGGAACCACGCTTTTTCGTCGGTGCCGCCGCCGCGCCCTTCGCCGCTCCACAGGATTTTCGCCCGTATCGTCTGGGGAAGAAAGTTAAAGCCGGGGCAAATTTCATCCAGACCCAACTCGTCTATGATGTGCCCGCATTTGAGGAATATATGCGCAAGGTGCGTGAACTTGATTTGCACGAACAGACTTACATTCTTGCCGGAGTTGGCCCGCTCAAGAGTCCCGGCATGGCGCGTTACATGAAGAACAGCGTTCCCGGCATTCTGGTGCCCGATGAAATTATCGACCGTATGACCGCGGCAGGGGAACCCTGGGCAGGTAAGAGCAAGGATGAATTGACTGCCGAGGATAAGCGCGAACGCTCCAAAGTCTGGAAAGAAACCGGCATTGCAATTTGTATCGAACTGATCCAGCAATTGCAAGAGATTGAGGGCGTGGCCGGTGTGCACGTCATGGCAATCGAGTGGGAGGAAGCGGTCAAACCGATTATTGAAGGGACCGGGTTATATCCTCGCCCGGTTGTAGGAGTATCGACTCTACAGGAGACGCATGATGGTTGAAGCAACTGAAACCCAACAACTGCGTGAAATCAAACCAGATCTCGCCCGGCACATGCAGGAAGAACTGGGACAGAATGTCTATCTTTGCTACCAATGCGTCAAATGCACCAGTGGCTGCCCGCTTTCTGAGCACTTCGACTGGCAGCCGAATCAGATCATGCGCGCTGTACAGTTAGGGCAGGAAGACATCGCCCTGGAAGCAGAGACGCCGTGGTTGTGTGCCGGTTGTCAAACCTGTGCAACGCGCTGTCCGCAGGACCTGGATATCGCTGGCATCATGGACTTTCTAACGCGTGAAGTCGTCGCCCAAGGCAAAAAACCGCAAGTCACCGAAGTCGACATCTTCACCGATGCTTTCATGCGCGAGGTCAATTTATGGGGGCGCGCCTATGAACTGGGCCTGATGGCCGAGATGAAATTGCGCACCTTCGACTTATTCAGCGACCTTGATCTTGGCACCAAGATGATCTTACGCAACAAACTTTCTTTTGTCCCACATCCGGCGCGCCCACCGCGCAAGGTCAAGCCTGTGGCCGGCGCTAATAACGCGGTAGCTTATTATCCCGGCTGCTCACTGCATTCGACAGCTCCCGAATTTGACGCTTCGACCAAGGCGGTGTGTGCGGCGCTGGACTTGGAACTGATTGAACCCAAAGGTTGGTTGTGCTGCGGCAGTTCGGCGGCCCATAAAATTGATCCGCAAGCCGCCGTACGCCTTCCGATGGAGAACCTGGCGATCATCGAACAAAGCGGCTTTGATGAAGTAACCATGCCCTGCGCCATGTGCTTCAATCGTCATAAGTTCGCTCAATACGAAGTCCGTCACGATGAAGACAAGCAGACCGAGGTTGATGAAGCCATCGGTTATCACTACCAGGATAACGTGAAAGTCAATACCTTGATCGATACTATTCATGCCCATGTGGGCACAGAAAAATTATCGGAATGCACGAAAAAGCCTCTTAAAGGCTTGCGGCTGGTGTGTTACTACGGATGCTTGCTCACGCGCCCCCCGGAAGTGACCGAAGTCGCTCACCACGAAAACCCGGTCGTGATGGACGAGTTGATGTCCGCCCTCGGCGCAGAAGTATTGGATTGGTCGTATAAAACCACCTGTTGCGGTGCGAGCCTTTCCCTGACACGCTCCGACATCGTACTCAAGTTGAGCAAAAGCATCATCGAACACGCTCGCGAAGTTGGCGCAGATGCGATCATGCTGGCTTGCCCGATGTGCCACGCTAATCTGGATGGACGCCAGTTCCAGATGCAGCTAGATCAACCGCTGCCCATTCTCTATTTTACGCAACTCATGGCGTTAGCTCTGGGATTATCAGCCAAGGCCAGCGCGTTCAAGAAGAATCTTGTCGACCCGCGTCCGCTTTTAGAAGAGAAAGGCTTGATTACCTGAAAATCGCTTAATGATTTTATTGGCTTATCCGGTCAATTAGCGAGTAAAGGAAGTTCACAATGATCGCCGATGTGAACCAAAATACAATTGACCCCTTGGAAAAATTCTACGAAGTGCTAGAGTATGCTTGGCAGACCATTAGCGCGGCTTATGAAGTTACATCAGAAATGCCGGAGATAGAACTGCTGTTTGCCTGCGTAGAGTTGCACGATGCCAATAAAGCTGCCGAGCAAGTGGTCATCAACATTCTGAATGAAGTTATGGAAGACGTGGGGCGTTTCACACCCTGGTACAAATTACCGGCGCGCTCCTTTGGCCTGACCACGGTGCGCGACACGGCGTCCAACCGTGTTACCTGGGTGTTGGCACCTGAGGCTATTCAGAAGTGGCACAAGGTTCTAGAGCCACTTGCTGGAGAAATTCACTATAAATCGGGACTGATTCACGCCATGCTACTCGTTGATGACCTGACCTACCGCAAACATTCCGACAGAGAGTGCATCATGGCCGGATGTCAGTGTATGCCCTCACGCGTCATCCGCCTCAAACAGAATGTGCTGAACGAGATCGAGATCATTTGTGATGTATGCAATCAACCGTATTTACCACTGGGGGAATAGCATTTCTAATGGATTGGCCTCCCTCATTTATCATGCTTTGTCGAGCTTAATAGAACTGACCATCGTAAGGTTTCGCTGAGAGGCGAGCCCGGAGGGCTAAAGTGTGGGAAATAAGACCATGACGCATAACCCGAAGGTCGGCGGTTCGAGGCCACCTCCAGCTACTGAAAAGAAAAGAGGCCAAGGCTCTTTTTTTGTTTAGCGATGTGGGTTCTTGGCAGAGGTAAGTAGGCAGCAAATTCAATCGTTGTGATTACTATCAAATTTGTAAGTTTATTTCTCTAATCTGCAAATACTTTACAAAGGTTTAGCGGTTATTCTATATTAGAGGGATGGGGAAGGCTTGGCATAAATAATGCTAGGTTGCTTATGTATGCCTGTAAAAAGTGCTTTAATCATGAACTTTCATCATTACATAAGTGAAAGGATAGTAACAAATCGCGATC
>JBNKDB010000119.1:0-4551 GCA_050288045.1 Anaerolineales bacterium
GAAATTACCCTACCAATAGATTGGGGATAGATGAATTAGCCCTATCAGATAATTCGACCATTATTGACATTGGTTGTGGCACTGGCGCTGCATTGCGGCATGCCGCTTCAAAAGTTAATGGGGGGAAGTTCATTGGTATTGATCCCGTACCAAGAATGGTCGAAATTGCACAGGAAGAAACACTAGCCTACGGAGCACAAGCCCAAATAGAATTCCGAGTGGGTTCGGCAGAAAATCTCCCCGTTGATGATAATTATGCTGACTATATTTTGGCCTTTGATTCAATTGACCACTGGCAGGATATTGATAAAGGGCTTTATGAAGTCAAGAGAATTATGCGTTCCAATGGGATCTTCGTTGTCGTAAAAGATATAAGCGTACCAGGAGCAAAACAAGCCATTGAAAGCTTAATCGGCAAGCTGCATTCTGCTGGTTATAAACTAATGGTGAATAAAAAAATATCGAAGGAAGAACTTAGTTTCCATTTATTAGTAAGCGAAATCGAGAAAGAACTCTAAAGCGTCATCAAAAAGCGGTTCGGGTTTGAGCCCCTTTCCGTCCACTGAAAAATCGGCTGGTGCCGATTTTATTGTTTAAGAGTTTCGACTACGTCAAAACGCCACAGGTTGTTCATAAACGCGTATAATAGCCTCGTGAAATTAACCTAATTCAGTAAAATTTGTTAGTTATTTGCCACAAAAGATCACCTCAAACGCTAAGGAGCATACAATTTATGAACTACCCACTCAAAATAGATGGATTTGAAAACCAGGATATTCAATACATACAAAACGGCATAAATGCATCAGCACAAATCCTGGTCAATGGAGAACCACCGATTGCATCTGAAAATGGGCTGCGCTGGCTATTAACCCGTGACGATGGGAAAACCGTGCAGGCATTTTTCCACAAGCGGAGTATTTTCAGCAACGGCCAGGCCCTGGAAGTTGATGGCAAGGCGTACTGGCCCGAAGGCATCACGCAAATGAAGTGGTATCAATATCTGTGGTGTAGCATTCCTCTGGTGTTACTTTTCATAGGCGGGGCGGTAGGCGGGATTTTCGGTGCTATCGGTATGTTTGCAAACACACGAATTTTTTATAACAATGAGCTTCAGCCAACCTTGAAATATGTTCTGACACTTGGCATATCGATTGGTGTGCTCGTGCTCTATTTTGTCGTTGCGCTTGCGATATCACGACTCTTTTAGGGCTCTATGCAGCATAGAATTTGACATACACAATGCAGAAAATGAAGCAGGCCCTTCAATTCGCGGGGCCTGCTGTGTGTTCACAATACCTTGTCGAAACTGAATTCTTTCATTATTACACACTTTCACCAAAGCGCAGTTCTTACGAACGATTTTGCCAACGAAACCAAAGCAGTTCGGAACAGATCCCTGCCTCCACTGACAGTAGCAGACCATAGGTCTGTTTATTTTTTTAGCGAAATTCATTTAGTGGGCTTCAATCATAATAAAATTAACTTTTATGCGCACTTGAGTCCCCCCCACACTTCCGGTATAATACCGCCAACATTCCGCCCACGTCCCCGTTGTCTTATTTAATCACAATCCAATTACAAGAATCAGCATGTCGACGAATCGTTTCAATAAAAAGAATCCTCCCAAGAGCGGCGCCGTTCGCAAGTTGTGGGAATGGTGGATCCGCTATAAGGGCGGTCCCCCAGCAGCCATCACCCTCAATCGCCCTACCCAGGTCGACTACCAGCGATTTGGCATTCCACGCTACGAGATCAAAGACCAGCGCGGTATCCTTTACTTTGTCTGGGACGTGGATAAAGCCCTGACAAAATCGCCCGATCACGGCGAATGGTCGGACGAGAAAAACGGTTGGTGGGTAGCCTGATTTTCCCTGAGCAACACTCCCCCATAAAATCTCAATTTTCCTGTACAATGAAGGCGTATTCATCAAAACGCTTTATTATGACTATGGAGTTTGAAGGAGGCAAATTATGCTCAAATCTGGATTGATCGTGGGAGCAATTACCACCCTGATCATGCTAGGCACCACGCTCGTTTTACCGCTCTGCACCCCCTGCCTGGCAATTTTCCTGGGAATCGCAGCCGGTTATCTGGCCGGCATGTTCGACAAACCACTCGACAATGGTTCTTCCGCTAAGAAAGGTGCCGGGGCCGGTGGAATCGGCGGCATCGGATCGCTCGTTGGGGTGGCAATTGGTCAGGCGCTCAACGGGCTGATCGTTGGCCCCGAAGGCGCAGCCGATATGTTAGAACAATTTGGCCTCCAAACCTCAAGCAGTCCGGTTGGTTATTGGTTTGGAGTAATTGGCGGTGCGGTTTGTTTCGGTCTGCTGGGTGTCGCACTGATGGCTGGGATGGGAGCAGTCGGTGGTTTGCTGTGGTGGCAGGTTACCGGAAAGAATGCCAATCCACCTGGCGCTGACGCAATATAATCTCAGCTTCAACCCGATGATTTGATTCCCGCCGCATGGCGGGGATTTTTGCTTTATGTAAAAATTTTGTTTCCTTTTACACCACACCTCTACGCCCCTTCCAAATGATATAATTACATGAAATGCACCTGGAGGAATGGCAATGGATGTTGGCGCAGCCTTTACGTATTTCAAACGCGACGAGCAATGGGTAAATAAATTTCTGATCGGGTCTTTGCTGATCATTTCAGTCATCGGCATATTTCCTGTACTGGGTTGGTTCCTGGAAATCATCCGGCGGGTGAGCGAAGACGACAACACCGATCAATTACCCGATTGGGACAACATCGGCACCTATACACTCAATGGGTTGAAAATGTATGCGGTCACGTTGATTTGGGGGCTTCCGATGCTCATTTTTATCATCCCCTTGAGCTTATCCTCCTTCATACCACTGTTCATTTCGTCAGATTCCGAGCAACTACTTGAAACATTTATCATTATTTCTAGCCTGGCGAACTTCTGTATGTTCCCATTCATCCTGGCATACAGCTTGGGCTTGCAGCTACTTACTTATCCCATGTATGGCGTCCTTGCAACCACAGGATCATTCACGGAAGCGCTCAACCCGGCCAACGCCTTTAAAATCGTGCGCGCAAACTTTGTCGACTATATCATCTTCATTTTGCTGACTTTTGGGCTGGGGTATTTGCTCTTCCCGGCTTACCTCTTGTGCATCACCATCTTCCCAGCGATGTTATACCTGTATACGATCATGGGTAATCTGGCCGGGCAGGCCTATAAACGCGCCGAGGAAAAGCTGGCAGACCAACCCCCGGCCCTCACCGAGCAAAGCGTCTAGACTTCCGCCTTGACCGCCCTGTGTCCCGGTAATACAATACTCTCCCGAAACCGAATCGTTTCCAAGGAGACTATCCTATGTCCGATCACCTCTTTCGAGGTTCATTAGCCGACCTGGATCCCGACGTCTACGAACTCGCCCAGATCGAGGCCGAGCGCCAATACCGCCGTCTGATCCTGATCCCCAGCGAAAGCACCTCCCCTATCGCCGTCCGCGAAGCCCTCTCCACCGCCTTTCATAATATCTACGCCGAAGGTTATCCCCCTGAGGATACCCGCTGGCTGCCCGAAGACCAAATCCTGGATTACAAAGAACGCCTGGCCGACTACCGGCGTTACTCAGACCCACGCTACTACAAGGGTGTGGAATATGCCGACATCATCGAAGCACTGGCCCGCCGCCGCTGCGCCGAAGCCTTTGCCACCGATAAAATTTCGGCCGATGATATTTACGTCAACGTCCAGCCGCTTTCCGGCGCTCCCGCCAACAACGCCGTTTACCACGCGTTGGTGGAACCCGGCAGCACCGTAATGGGTATGAATCTGCTGCATGGCGGGCACCTGTCGCACGGTTCGCCTGTCAACCGCTCTGGCAAGTATTACAACATCGTGCATTACGCCGTCGACCCGCACACCGAAAAAATCGACTATGAAGAAGTTGCCGAGTTGGCGCGCGAACACAAGCCCAAGATGATCATTGGCGGCTTTTCCTCCTACCCCTGGCAGGCCGATTGGCTGGCCCTGCGCGCCATTGCCGACGAAGTCGGCGCTTACCTGATGACCGACATCGCCCACGTTTCCGGGCTGGTGATCGCCGGGGTCTATCCCTCCCCGCTCGGCATTGCCGATGTGGTCACCTCGACCACCCACAAGACGCTCAATGGACCGCGCGGCGCCATCATCATGACCACCAATCGCCTGCTGGCCCGCAAGATCGACCGCGCCGTCTTTCCCGGCGAACAGGGCGGCCCGCACGTCAACACCTTTGCTGCCTTGGCGGTGGCTTTCAAGATCGCTCAAACGCCTGAATTCAAAGACCTACAAACCCAGGTCGTCAAAAACTGTGTGGCATTCACCAACCGCCTACAGGAACGTGGTTTTCGCATTCCCTTCGGCGGCACCAATACCCACCTGATGAACCTGGATTGTAATTCGATCACCGGTCCGGACGGCACACCGCTTTCTGGCGACCAGGCCGCTCGCATCCTCGACCTGGCCGGGATCGTCGTCAACCGCAACACCATCCCCGGTGACAAATCCGCCCTCAACCCCTCC
>JBNKDB010000120.1:0-5006 GCA_050288045.1 Anaerolineales bacterium
AGAGCAGGGGACTCATAAGCCCTTGGTCGAGAGTTCGAGTCTCTCCCTCGCCACTATTTATTTAACCGCTTTGTGAGAGTAGCAAAACCTTTAGTTGCAAGCTCTAATACCCTAGGCTTGAGAGCACTCTTTTTTTCCTGACATTAGACAAAACCCAAATGTCGGTTCAATGTCGTCCAGCCGACATTGAATTTCCATCCACAGTTACTATAATGACTACAAAACAGAACATAGGAGTTTAGTCATGAAGCAACCTGATCTAGGAATCACAATCGCCGAGCTTAGGGTACAAAAAGGTTTCACTCAGGAAAAACTGGCGGAATACTGTGAAGTCAGCAGCCGCACGATCCAACGCATAGAAAATGGTGAAGTTGAACCGCGAGCTTTCACCCTTAATAACCTCAGCAATATCTTAGAATTTGATTTCAATGGCAAGGACGACCAGGCTGACACAACCTGGTTAACAGCGCTCCATTTAAGTTGCGCCCTCCCCATCGGCATGGTGATCATTCCGCTATTTATATGGTCAAGAAAAAAGAAGCAAAATTATAAGATCAACCAGCAAGGCCGCGCGGTTCTCAATTTCCAAATCACAATCATGCTGATATTATTGGCTGCCCTGATCTTCTTCGTGATTACGCTTGCTACTGTCATGATCATTGACGAAAGAGGCGGAGCAACAGACCTCATCTTTACAACCCTGTTTGCTATAGGTATTTTACCTTTCGGAATCGTCACCACCTACTCCATATTCCAGGGAGTGATTAACGCAACTCGAATGCTTTCAGATAAACCGATCCATTACCGCCTGAGTATCCCTTTCGTCAAATAACAGCCAAGAACCAGCAAGCCGCTTACAACTCGCTGGTTCATTGATTATTTTTTATCTACTCTGACAAGCGGCGCTGCAATGCCCGCTGGTCGTCTTTATAAAATGCGCAAGCTTTCCCTTACCTACCCGGCGGTTCAGAAATGATGCCGATATTCTTTGGCCCTTTGAAGGGAAACGCCACGCGCTCGTAGCGAATCCCTTGCGCCTGATAATAGCTCTCGATGGCCTCCACCAACTCGTTCCGCCCCAACTTCTCCTCCGACCAGAAATTACAGCAAGGCACCAGGATCGCCGGGCGCACAAGTGCAGCTTCGGCTACCGCGTGAGTAGCCTCGTCAGGATGCAAACCCACGATCAGGTCGTAATACCCCGCCTTGGCCGGATCGAGTTCTTCGGCACGCCCAGGCACACCCCTCAGCGTCCAGCCGCGCGGATCGAGCACTTCGCAGTTATAATTATATTTCTTGCGCAAGATACGACACAACATGCCTCGCCCACCGGCCACGTCAGCAATGTACTGCACGCGGTTGCCATAGCGATCATAGATGAACTTCGCCAGCACTTCGAAGCGCTGTGGGTCTCCGTGAAATCGATGTCGTTCAGCCATACATCCAAATCCTAAAAATGAGCAACTCCAATCAATATTATCACGTCCCATTCGTGCCGTTGGCGGAAATTCTCATTTTTAGGGCTTGACCAGACAACAGAACTTTGATATAACTACGCCAATTAATCACACATAAAGACTGTGATGAGAAATAGTAGGCATTGACCTGGTGTTTCAGAGAGCAAGGAATTGGTGCGAACCTTGTACACACATCAATGTTGAATGGGTCTCGGAGTTGCAGGGCGAACGATGGTCACAAACGACCATAAAACAATTAGCCCGAGCCGGAGTTGCCACCGTTATCAAGGCAGCGGGTATTTCCCAAGCAGCTTTTGGGCGTACCTGATTGAGTGAGGCTGGCCCAAACCACATTTGCCACATTCGTGGCAATTTTTTGTTAAGGGCAAGCCTAAACTGGGTGGCACCACGGGAGTCTTCTCTCGTCCCTTTGTGGATATAGAAGACTCTTTTTTTATTACCTAAGGAGACAGTATGGTCAATTCATTCGTTTCAACCCAATATCAGATCGAGCAGGCAGGCTTATTGTTGGTATCGCGCGAACTGCCTGCCGACTTCGAGACGCCAGCTTCCGTGTATCTCAAGCTGGCCGGAGAAGCGCCCGCCTTCCTGCTGGAAAGCATTACCGGCGGCGAACACCTGGCGCGCTACTCGTTTATCGGCGTCGACCTGAACGAAGCTTTCGTGATCGAAAACGCTCAGGTCATTCACCAGAACAAAGACCGAACTCAGTCCTACGCCATCGAGCCAGGCGGCGATCCCTTTACCGTGCTGCGCGAATACATGAACGCTCGTAAATTGAGCGAGCTGCACGGCCTGCCACGCTTCATCGGTGGATTGGTCGGCTACCTGGGCTACAACGTGATCAATTATTTCGAGCCCAAAGTTGGGTTGGATTACCAAGACGAATTTCCGGAAGCTATCTATTTGGTCGCCAATACACTGATCGCCTTCGACCACGCTTTTGGCCGTATCTTATTGCTGGCCGTAGCCGAGAAACACGGCGATGAACAAGCCGCATTGCTCGAAGCTCACGCCCGTCTCGATGATCTGGAGAAACGTTTAGCACAGCCATTGCAACGCGCACAGACAGGCGCATTAGAAACCCCTGAAGTATTCCAGAGCAACATCGAGCGCGAAACCTACATGGCCGCAGTCGAGGCTGCTAAAGAATATATCGCTGCCGGAGACATTTTCCAGGTGGTGCTCTCCCAACGTCTGACGCGCGCGACCAACGCCGCCCCCTTCGACATCTATCGGGCGCTGCGCCGCCTGAACCCCTCACCGTACATGTTCTTTTTCAATTTCGGCGAATTAGCCGGGGACGAACCGTTCTACCTGATCGGCGCTTCGCCCGAACTGCATGTACGCCTGGAAGACGAAATCGCCGCCCTGCGCCCCATCGCCGGGACACGCCAGCGCGGCCGCACCCCTTCGGAGGATTTCGAACTCGAGCAGGACTTACTGGACGATCCCAAGGAATGTGCCGAACACATCATGCTCGTCGATCTGGGGCGCAATGACCTCGGGCGAGTGTGCGAATTCGGCTCAGTTGATGTCAAGGAATTGATGGTCGTCGAACGCTACTCCCACGTCATGCATATCGTTTCCCAGGTCGAAGGCAAGCTCAAGCCCGACCTGGATGGCTTCGACCTGATGGCAGCCACCTTCCCGGCCGGAACGGTCAGTGGTGCGCCTAAAATCCGCGCCATGCAGATCATCAACGAGTTGGAGCCGCTCTCGCGTGGCCCATACGCCGGGGCAGTCGGCTACTTCTCCTACGACGGTTCAATGGACTCGTGCATTGCCATTCGCACCTTGATGCTGCACGGCAAACAGATCAGCGTGCAGGCCGGAGCCGGGATTGTGGCCGACTCCGATCCGGGCCGGGAATACGAAGAAACCATCAACAAGGCGCGCGCGTTGGCAGAAGCCGTCTCGATGGCGGAGAAAGGTATCTAACATGATTACCGTAATTGACAACTACGACTCATTTACTTTCAACCTCGTGCAATATCTTGGCGAACTGCACCCAGACATCCTCGTGGTGCGTAACGACCAAACCAATGTAGAAGATATCCGTGCCCAGAACCCGGACTTCATTGTCATCTCGCCGGGGCCAGGCGACCCAGACGACGCCGGCATCTCCAAACAGGTCATCCGTGAACTTGGTCCAGAGATCCCCGTATTGGGAATTTGCCTGGGTCATCAATGCCTGGGCGAAGTATACGGTGGCAAGGTAGAACGTGCCCCGCGTTTGATGCACGGCAAAACTTCCCCCATCCACCACAAGATGGATGCACTCTTTGAGGGCCTACCCAGCCCCTTCGAAGCCACGCGCTACCATTCCCTGATCGTCGAAGAAGACGGTTTACCGGAAGAACTCGAAGTCATCGCCCAGACCAGCGAAGGCGAGATCATGGGGCTCAAGCACCGCCAATATCCCGTTTACGGCTTACAGTTCCACCCCGAATCGATCCTCACCCAGGGTGGCAAACAAATCCTGAAAAATTTTCTTACCCTAAAAGTATCAACGCTTTAGTAGAAGGAGAAATCGAAATGTTGAAACCTTATATTGCAAAAGTAATTAGCGAACAGAACCTCTCGCAGGATGAGGCCTTCCAGGCCATGGAGATCGTAATGACCGGCCAGGCTACGCCCGCCCAGATCGGCGCTTACCTGGTGGCGTTGCGCATGAAAGGCGAAACCGTGGATGAGATCACCGGCAGCGCCCGGGCGATGCGCTCCGTTTCCGAGCAGATTTGCCCCGCCGTGGATGCCCCCCTGCTGGATACGGCCGGAACCGGCGGCGATGGTTCGCATTCGATCAATATCTCCACCGCGGCGGCCTTTGTGATCGCCGGAACCGGGCTACCGGTCGCCAAACACGGCAACCGGGCTGCTTCCTCGAAATGCGGCAGCGCCGATGTACTGGAAGCGCTGGGCGTTGACCTCAAGCTCTCCCCCGCCCAGGTGCAGCTGTGCATCGAAGAGACCGGCATTGGCTTCATGTTCGCCCCACTCTTCCACCCGGCCATGAAACACGCCATCGGCCCGCGCCGCGAATTGGGCCAACGCACGATCTTCAATATCCTTGGCCCGCTCACCAATCCAGCTAACTCCACCCATCAGCTGATCGGTGTCTACGATCCTACCCTGACCGACATAATGGCAGCCGTTCTGGGCGAACTAGGCGTACAGGGAGCAATGGTCGTGCACGGGCACAACAGCATGGACGAATTCGCCACGGACGGTATCAACAAGGTCAGCGAACTGCGCGATGGCAAGGTAGAGACCTACGACTTCAACCCCGAAGATTACGGCCTGCGCCCGGCCAGCAAGCAGGAATTGACCGGCGGCGACGCTCAAGAGAACGCCCGCATCCTGAAAACGATCCTGGAAAACAAAGATGAGAGTCCCCGTCGGGACGTCGTCGTGCTGAATGCGGCAGCAGCGATCGCCACCGTAGAAGGCGATTTCAAGGCCAGCCTGAAAAAGGCCGAAAACTCCCTGGCTAGCGGAGCTGCATTGCAAAAATTAGACACCCTG